>JBBQCH010000005.1:0-42070 GCA_038318485.1 Geobacterales bacterium | reverse complement strand
TGAACTTGGCTTCAAAGCCGATCTGCGCGATTACGGCATTGGCGCTCAGATTCTTCTTGCGCTCGGAATCACGAAAATGCGGCTGCTTACCAACAACCCCAAGAAGCTGGTCGGCCTTCAGGGATACGGCATCGACATTGTAGAACGGGTGTCAATCGAATCGGAACCGACTGACAATAACCGCAACTATCTGACCACCAAGCGCGAAAAGATGGGGCACCTCCTGGATAATCTGTGATGAGAATCCTGTTGCACACATGTTGTGGACCCTGCGCCCTTTATCCGCTGCGAACCCTCCGCACAGCCGGTCACGATGTGACCGGCTTCTTTTATAACCACAACATCCACCCCTATCAGGAATATGTTCGACGACGGGATGCGCTCCGTCAGATGGCCGAACTGGAAGCGCTGCCGCTGATCATGCGCGACGAATATGATCTGGAGAAATTTCTGGGCAACGTCGCAGCACAGCCGGACAAGCGCTGCAGCTACTGTTATGCATCACGCCTGCGAGCCACCGCCGAAGCCGCAGCAGCATATGGTTTTGACGCCTTCAGCGCTTCTTTGCTCTATAGCCGATACCAGAAGCACGATGAAATCAGAGAACTTGGGCAGAAGATCGGTGACGAGTACGGAGTGACATTTTATTACGAAGATTTCCGCTCGGGATGGCAGGAAGGTATCAAGCTATCCAAGGATCTCGGACTGTATAGACAGCAGTATTGTGGTTGCATCTACAGCGAAATGGATCGTTACCTGCCGAAAGCTAAAAAGCCATGAACGGACTGGGGCGACCACTGATTATCTTGGGGCTGCTGCTGGTCGCAGTGGGCCTGATAGTTTCCTTTGCCCCCAAACTCCCCACCTGGCTTGGCAGACTGCCGGGAGACATCTCAATCAAACGAGACAACATCAGCTTTCACTTCCCTATTGTAACCTGCCTGATCATATCAGCCATACTTTCATTTATCATGTGGTTGTTCAGGCGATAATCATCCAACAAGAAGAGCGCTTTATCGACACAATTTACACTTGCAAGGCATGATTACAGATACGTCAGCATAAAACAAAAAAGCCCGTGTTGCCACGGGCTTTTTCACTTCAGGGTTGTATCAATGCTTATTAGGCATGGATAGCATTTACGGGACAGGTGTCCACGCATGCGCCACAGTCGATACAGGTATCGGCATCGATAACACGCTTGCCACCCTGTTCGCTGATGGAGTTAACAGGACAGGAATCCTCACATGCTGCGCAGTTAGTGCAGTCATCAGTAATAGTATGAGCCATGATTTCACCTCCTTATAAGATTAGCTTGCCTAACTGGAAAGCGAGTCTCATGTACCATACGGATTTTCAAATGTCCAGCAAAGAAATAAGTGTTCGCCTAAACCGTTTACACATACTCCACACAAATTTTGTTGAATTCAATTCTTGACTCGTGTATATATCAAAAACAGTTTTATTTCAGCTGTTTATTTTAGTCTGGTTGTTTCATTTTTACTGATATTATAACTAAATCCCTTGTTTATTTGGAGGAATACAACATGATTATTATGGCACTGAACTGCGGTAGTTCGTCTGTTAAATACCAATTATTTGATTGGGAAAATAAAACTGTCGTAGCCAAGGGAATGGTTGAAAGGGTTATTATCGGCGACTCTTTTATCATGCACGAAGTGCCGGGACGTGAAACATATCACTATGCACAGGATTGTGCCAATCATCAGGCCGCTATTGACCTTCTCATCAAAACAGTTACCGATCCGATCCATGGTGTTCTCAATAATGTGGATGAGATCTCCGCCGTCGGCCACCGTGTTGTTCATGGCGGCGAAAAATTCACCTGTTCGGTGATGATCGACGAGAGTGTACTGAATGCCGTGAAAGAGGTTCAGCATCTGGCGCCGCTTCACAATCCTCCAAATATTGAAGGGATCGAGGCTGCCCAGACTTTGATGCCGACCATCCCGCATGTGGCTATCTTCGACACGGCCTTCCATCAGACCATGCCGGAGCATGCTTATATTTATCCACTTCCCTATGAGTGGTATGAACAGCATCAGGTTCGTCGCTACGGCTTTCATGGTACTTCACATCTGTACGTCTCAAAACGCGCTGCTGCAATTCTGGGAAAAAACCCGAAAGACACAAATATAGTAACTATGCACATCGGAAACGGCGTCTCGCACTGCGCAATCAAAAACGGCATCTCAGTGGATACCACCATGGGCCTGACACCGCTGGAAGGCGCCGTCATGGGCACTCGTTGCGGCGACATTGACCCTGCCATTCCAGCATTCATGATGCAGAAGGAAAACCTCTCAGCCAAAGAGATCGACAGCATTCTGAACAAGAAAAGTGGAGTCATGGGGATTACCGGTCGCTTTACAGACCGTCGCGACGTGATTGAAAATGCAAACGCCGGTGATAAGCGCTGTCAGCTTTCCCTTGAAATCGAGGCATACCGACTGAAAAAATATATTGGTTCCTACATGGCTGCGGTAGGCAAGCTTGACGCCGTAGTATTTACCGCCGGTGTAGGTGAAATGGGTGCCTTGATCCGCGAAAAAGCAATTGAGGGACTGGATCATATCGGTATCATCCTAGACCGCGAACGCAACAACAAAGCCATGACCCGCAAGCGCGAAAGCCTGATCACAACCGATGAATCACCTGTAAAGGTCTATGTCATCCCGACCGATGAGGAACTGGTCTTCACTGAAGACGTGGTTGCCATCCTGAACGGTACCTACACCGACCATATGCAGTTCGAGTACTCGTTCGCCAAATCGGATTTTGTACGTTCATAGCCTGAAGCAATAACCATATCCACAAACAAAAAAAGCCGACATCACTGTCGGCTTTTTTTGTCCAGCAAAACCACTAAAAAAACGCTGAACACGGCTTTATTTCCGTTTCACGCCAAACCGGATCGGACCGATCACCGAATAAGGCTCGATTCGGGAAAACTTACCCTGTAAATCCTTAGTAAACCAGACATAGTACGGCATATCATCATCTGTCACCCAATACGCAATTGTATTGGAGGACGATCTTAAGTAGCTGGAAACCAGATAGTTGCCTCCCATGGCTGTAATATCTGACAACGTCAATTCTCTCAGTTGCGGAGCGGGACGCGACGCGAACCTAAACAAGACCTCTGTAAATCTACGGGACTGTCTAAAAGCATTAATATAAAAAACAAGCTGATTACCAGATTGCCTGCGAACTATTGTAGCCGGTGCAAATAAAGGAAGCTTGCCAGCATCCGATAAAGCATTGGCAGCGAAATAATCTATTGAGCCGAAACCATAATTATATGAATCATATCCGCTGGCGTAATTGGAAGCTGTTGCTCTAAGCGCAGCCTTGATGTCAAACCAGTTCCAGGACGGATGCTGATATTTAAGACACGCCATCAAGCCGGCCAACTGCGAGGTCACACCGGAGGGAGTATGACTGCCTCCTTTACCATGCATGTAGTTGGTTGGCACACCAAACTCAATGCCGCCGCCGGTTTCCCCCCCAATCATGTTGACAGTGACAAAAGATGCAGGAGGCGGTACGAACCGGGGTTGGGGATCTTTTGGCACATATGCATAAACATGAACCATGCCATTGTCTGTCATCTTTTGATATAGTGATGAATCGAAGAGAAACGACCACCCGCTGAAACTTGATGATATAATTGTTGCTCCATTCGACTGAGCATCCGAAATAAACTTGTCCGGTGTCAGGAATGGACGGCCGTCATACTGAGACGATGAAGTGACAGAAATTTCAGATGGCAAGTTTAAGCCTGCATCTATCACAGCACCTTTAGCATTATCAAGGCCGTGCTTCGTGTTGATACGCAATGCAACCGGTGAACCGGCTGAAGAAAAGCGTGCCATGCACACACAAATAATCATTGACGTCGCAACAATACGATAATTGCAAATCATAGGCTGAGTCTTTCACAGCTAGAAATTCTTGACAATTTCCCGCAGCACTGAAGTAGCATAACTTCCTTTGGTCAGCGAAAACTCCAACCAGAGACAATCACCATCCAGCAACCAGCATGTCTCCCCCAATGGAACCCTCAGAGGTCGGCGACCGCCTTCCATGCGCAGACCGCCCGGCAGATCAAAATCTTCCAAACGGATCCCGGCATTCCCAAGAATCGCCTGTTCCATTTCCTTTACTTTACTTTCAGCTTGCTTCATCTTGCAGCCATACAAGGGGCCTGTGGAAGACACTTCAAAAGATTGTGCGCGAGGCATCTCAGCATCCGCATTTTCAACAAGAAAGCAGGCACCGTTGACATGCTTGCAGGCCAGATCACCAGTCAACAACGCATCAATATGCTGAATCCGTTGCGCTACGACCTGATCAAACAAAAATGACTGAAAAGCAGAGAGATACAGTTTTTTGATTCGTGGCTGTATCGCTGCGAAAGCTTTTTCATACGCTCCAGGGTTTGCCGCAAGACGCTGCAACAAGTCTCGTTCGCTGCGACAGTGGCGAGGGAACAACTGTAGAGACAAGGCCAGATCGCCCTGTTGATATGCTACGATAGCAGAACGCCACGCCTCGTCCCGTAAAGCGTCCGGTTCTCCAATCAATTGATCAACAGCCATTTGCCAGTCGCGCCGCAATATGGCGGCACCGATCAAGTGCGAATTGCCTTGAGCGCCGTAGCGCTGATATCCGAAGTAATTAGGTACGCCGCGCCTATTTAGCAGATCTAAAATGGCAGGAACATTCTGCGCAGCATCAGCAGATACACCCCGCACCGCGATGCGAAAAGCATTCCCCTTCAGATGCCCGAGCTTGAGCTTGTTTTTATGCATCTTGGCAGCAAGGATCCTGACACCATCTAATTCCAGTGTGCAAACTTTCTCGGGAGAAACACGCTGAATTGAAATTGTCTGTCGGGTGACACCAACGGCATCCTTCATCCCGGCATAACCGATATCCCGCTCAGGCACTTCCAGACACTGGGCAATCCTGCGAATGGCTTCCAGAGTTGTGATACCGCGCTTCTCAAGCGTCAGATAGCAATGTTCGCCGGAACCGGATGGCAGATATGCCGGTATCTCCTCGACCAGGAAGTCATCAGGAGTCTCCTTGATAGTCCCGCCTACTCCCGGAATTCCGGATGTCAGGAAAGGGTGTATCTTGCTGTGATCATTATTTATCATTTCACTTCACTCTATCATTCCGGATTGCCGTAAGGCCTCGTACAGCACTATGCCCGCTGAAGTGGAGAGATTCAGGCTCCGTACCGATCCGACCGGCATCGGAATAGTTATTGATGTTTCCTGGTTGGCTGCCAACAACTTTTCCGGAAGTCCCTTGGTCTCTTTGCCAAATACAATCTAATCACCTGGCTGAAATCCGGCCTGCAGATAGCTGCGGGAAACCTTGGTACTGAGATATAAAAAGCGCCCCTCAGGAACAGTTGCCTGAAGAGACTCCAGATCGGGCCAAAGCTTGAGAGCGACAAACTCCCAATAGTCCAGTCCGGCTCTTTTCAGGTAGCGATCGTCGATTGAAAAACCCAGTTTACCTACCAGATGCAACACGGCACCGGTGGCAGCACAAAGACGGGCAATATTTCCGGTATTGGGAGGAATTTCCGGTTCGATCAGAACAATATTGAAAGGTTTCATGGGTGACTGTATACCATTAATAACCGCTGCCATGCTTGCTTTTTTTTTATGTCAGGTCTAATATGTCTGGATTAAATCCACTGAAACTGGAGAAATGTAATGAAGATCATAGTAACGGATGAAGTATCTTCGGATGGCTTGGCTCTATTGACCCAGGAGCCACGTATCCAGCTGGATGTCAGGCTCGGTTTGAAAAAAGATGAACTGCTGGCGGTCATCGGCGACTACGATGCAATCATCACCCGCAGCGGCACCATTGTTGACAAACCGCTTTTGGATGCTGCCAAAAAACTTAAAATCGTAGCCCGGGCCGGCGTCGGGATAGACAATGTTGATGTGGAGTACGCCAGTTCAAAAGGGGTCATAGTAGTCAACGCCCCCTTCGGCAACACCAATAGCGCCGCCGAGCACACCATGGCACTATTGCTCTCCTTCTGCCGCAACGTAACAGTCGCAAACGCCAGCCTCAAATCCGGCGAATGGAAACGGGCCCCCTTTACCGGACATGAACTTAAAGGCAAAATAGCCGGCGTAATCGGCATCGGCAAGGTTGGCGGTCGAGTGGCCACCCGCCTGAAAGCCTTTGAATGTGATGTGCTGGCCTGCGACCCATACATATCCGTTAAACGCGCCCATGATCTGGGTGTCAAGCTGGTTTCGCACGATGAAATCTACAAAAACTGCGACATTATCACCGTCCATACCCCGCTCAACGAAGAAACCAGGGGCATGATAGGACCCCGCGAATTCGGGTTGATGAAAAGCGGAGTAATCGTACTCAACGTAGCTCGTGGTGGAATCATCGAAGAGCAGGCCATGCTGGACAATCTGAACTCCGGCAAAGTGGTCGGGGCAGCCTTCGATGTCTGGAGTGAAGAACCGCCAGCCACTGATACACTCAAACAACTTATCGCACACAAGAACATGATTGTGACCCCTCACCTGGGCGCCAATACCTTTGAAGCACAGGTAAATGTGGCAATCGACGTTTCCAAAGAGATCCTGAACTACCTGGATGACCAGCCGATGGAGAACGCAGTCAATATTCCACGTTTTGATCTGGCTCTGATGGACCAGATGCGCCCCTTCCTTAACCTGATGAGCGTAATGTGCGACTTCGGCGTCCAGTTGATTGAACACAACCTGGAAAAAGTCACTTTTGGGTTTGCAGGCAGCATCGCCCATTACGACTGTTCACCACTGGCAGTCTGCGGACTCAGTGCACTCCTAAACCGGATGGTTGACCAGGATGTCAATATGGTTAACGCTACACTGATCGCTGAACAGATGGGTATTGTGGTTGAAGAAAGCAAATCGACCCAGGTTGATGCCTTCTCCAACGTAATCACGCTGATCATCGAAGCAGGAGGTAAAAAGCGCACCATTTCCGGCACACTCTTCGAGGGGGCACCACGTATTGTGCGTTTGCGCGATTACACGATGGACTTCAGTCCCGAAGAGCACATGCTGATGCTGCACTATGGCGATCGCCCCGGCATGATCGGCAAGATCGGCACGATCATGGGGCAGCATGACATCAATATTGCCTCGATGAATCTGGGACGAAGTGAAAGAAAAGGTGAAGCCATGGTCATTCTTTCGCTGGATTCGGCCGTACCGGATAACGTTGTTGAAGAAATCAAGGCAGCCACCGCGGCTACCTTCATCAAAGCCGTGCACATGCGGGTCGGAGCCTGCAGCCGCAGCTGTGGCTGCGGAGTATGAGGTTAACGCTTTAACCATGCAGATTCCACACATCAACCCTGTTTTCCTGAGCATTGGCCCGCTCCAGTTTCGCTGGTACGGGCTGATGTACGTTCTGGCCTTTGTCTCCACCTATTTCATTGTACGATCCGAAGTGAAGCGCAAACAACTGCCTTTGACTGCTGATGACGTCTCAGACCTGGTATTTTGCGGCGCACTGGGTGTGGTACTGGGCGGCCGACTGGGTTATATCCTCTTTTACAACCTTGGTTTTTACCTGGCAAATCCGCTCAAGCTCCTGGCCGTCTGGGAAGGCGGAATGTCGTTTCATGGCGGTTTTCTGGGAGTTGTGCTGGCTTTTGTACTGTATGCCCGCAAGAAAAAACTGCCGATTATGACACTGTTCGACATAGCAGCGCTCTGCGCACCGGTTGGTTTGGGACTGGGGCGAATTGGCAACTTCATCAACGCCGAATTGTACGGACGTCCGACGGATGTGCCCTGGGGCATGATATTTCCAGGAAGCGACGGCCTGCCAAGACACCCCTCGCAACTTTATGAAGCTTTTCTGGAAGGTTTTGTTCTGTTCTTTATAGTACGCTTTGCTTCGAAGAAGTCTGGTGCACCAGGAATTGCAGCCTGTACTTTTGTTGCAGGCTACGGTCTTTTTCGCTTCATTGTGGAGTTTTTTCGCCAGCCGGACGCCCAGATTGGTTTCTTTTTTCAATGGTTTTCCATGGGACAATTTCTTAGTCTACCCATGTTTCTGCTGGGCTGTTTCATGATCTTCCGGCTTTCACGACGTTCCAAAGCCGTCTAACCAACATTTTTTTCGATTCAAGATTGAATAAGTCCTGTTTTAAGTTATAATCGTAAAAAAATCCAAGGGGGCCTAACAATGATCAGCAAACAAATGTCGGATGCACTCAACAAACATATGAATCTGGAACTTTACTCGGCACACCTGTATTTGGCCATGTCATCATGCTCCAACGATCTGGGGCTGAAAGGCGCCGCAAACTGGTTCTTCGTGCAATACCGCGAAGAAATGATCCACTTCATGAAGTTTTACACCTATCTGACCGATCAGGGCGTTGTTATAACTCTGCTTGCCAGCGAAGAGGTACCCAATGAATACAAGACTCTGCTGGACATGATGCAGAAAACTCTGATACATGAGCAACTGATAACTTCTTGCATCAACGAATTGAGTGAACAGGCCGTCCAGGAGAAAGATCACGCCACACAAATTTTTCTGCAGTGGTTTGTGACCGAACAGATTGAAGAGGAAAACAACGACCGGGATCTGATAGCAAAGCTAAAACTGGTTGGCGACAACGGTCACGGCATACTGATGATCGATGGCGAAATGGGACAACGGATTTTCGTAGCTCCGGTCGGGTCGATTCTGGCTGTTTAGCTGTCGCTGTCTAGCCGTTTGCTGGAATGGGGTGGATTGAATGAAAATACGTTTTTGCGAACACAACAAAGGCAAAGGCAAAACATTGCGTCGCCTGGAAGAAGAATTTCCAAAGCTTAACATCAAGGTTAAAGACTGCGTTAAACAGTGCGGAGCCTGCAGCAAGATGCCGATGGCGGTTGTAAACAAGAAAAAGGTGACCGGCAAGGATGGTGACGAACTGTACATCAATATTATCGAATTGATCCTCAAGGATGGCGCGTCAGAAAGCAAATAGACGATTTAAACAGTAACATCTCTTTAATAGAATCAGGCCCTCCCTGGCTTCCGCTTCATGGGAGGGCCTGATGCATTCCACCTCCGACCATATCTCTATATCTTGAGTAACTGCTGTATGACATCACTCATTTCTTGCGGACCATAGGGTTTACAGAGCACAGCGCTGAATCCTAATTCCCGGTAATTGGCCATAAACCGGGTCTGAGGAATAAAAACTGGAAACGATCGCCTTAACATCCGGGTCGAACTTAAGAAGTTCCGAGATTACTTCCTTACCGCCAACTCCTACCAGGATTGTCAGATCCAGAATGACCGCAGAAAATGGTGTACCCTGTTCAAGGCCAACTGGCGCTTACCCCGCCCGCAGGACTATTTTTTTTGTAAGGCTCAATAAAAAAAAGCGAGGTTGGAATACCCCGCTCAAAGCACGTCGACTTCAAGCTACATGAGATATTCTACTTATCACATTAGTCCGCAGACTTTTAGCCTTGATTAGCTAACTCGAACTACCCCCGAATTTTTCACTCAAAATCCGCCGCAAACGCCGATATTCTTCATCAGTCAACCGTCGATCGCAATACAATGCACCGGCATAAATTCTAACAAATTCGTTAACCCGCTCGTCCCCGACTCCCTGGGCAATATCAAATAACCCCATCTGCCCCTGCCGCGCATCAATGCCATAATTCCGTTCAACCCGACCGATGAAACTACGCAGGATCCGTTCTTCCCTTTTGCGGAAAAGTAAAGTACGGCGCACGAGATAAAACAGAGCGCAAGATGACACAATAACTATTGCATAAGGAAGCAACACCCGCAGTGTCTTGGCAGGATCAAAACCGTTCCAGCGTTTTCCGGCACGACGGACAAAATCCAGCTGATTTTCGAAATCATAGGAGACAACAGACCGGTTCCATTGATAATCCAGATAATCAATTTTCATTTGCAGGCGGAGCAGAAGCGATCGTGTTTTTACAGCACCCCAGACATCTCCGGCATTGGTTGCAAAACTGCTCGGGTCGATCCGCAACCAACCGTTTCCCTCAATAAAGGCTTCCACCCAGACATGGGCCATATCTTCGCTGACCAGATAGTATCCGCCCAATTCATTGTATTCCCCTCCAACGTAGCCACCGACCAACCGGCACGGCACACCTGCAGCCCTTAGCAGTACCGCAAAAGCTGATGCGAAAAACTCGCAATGGCCCTGTTTGCTCTCGAACAGAAACTGTTCCAGAGCACGCTCACCGGTTGGCAATCCATGCAGCGAATAACGGTAGCCTCCGTTACTAAAATATTTTTCCAGCAGTTCCAGCCGCTGATGGTCGTTTCTGCCGCGACGACTGATATCTTCGGCGAGCTTGATTATTTTGGGAGACAATTTATCCGGAAGTTGCAGATAGAACGATTCGTTGATTGGACGAGAGCTCGCTACGATGCCTTTCGGTTCTGAACTGGCGGTATAATTTTGGCGTTTACCGACCGAACCGACGTATTCAAAAACACCATCCGGAGATCTTTTAATCCGTGGCAGCTTTATCAAAGCGGCTCTGTCCAGAGCAATCAAGAACCTGGATGCGGCCGGTTCGGAGTAGATAGTCTGATCAACCAGCTGTCCTCCAAATTCTGGTTGTTCAGCAGGAACATTTACCTCTCTGAACCAACGCTGTCCATGAATCCGGTTAAAAACCGCACCGCGCCAGTAAAGTTGCGGCGGCGGCAGGCGACTCATCTCGGCCCGGAATGCCAGCGCCCTGGATTCGCCCTGGTCGGGCTGAACACCAGGTTCAACTTTATCTGAAAAGCCGGATGTTTGTACAGTTGGAGCTGCCATAAAGTGCCAGAGCGGCATTTGTGTCCGTGGCAGAACCGGAAAGAAAAACAGCAGCAAAGGTATCGACAGCAACGGCATCAGAAGTCCGGCCAGCAGAACCTTGCGCAGCTCAAGTTTAGAGACCTGCAATGTACTTTCCTGATCCTGAAAGGTCAGCAGAACCAGGGTCACTGCCACCAGCAGCAACATCAATCCAAGATAGGCAAGGAAGATCGGACTCAGATCGAAGAGGGAGGAAGATGCCAGACAGAATAGCGACAGGGCCTGAATCTGCAGGCTGTGACGGACCGTTTTTTCCCCTGAAATTCGCACGGCCAGCATAATCGCCAACAGACTTACGACCGGCTGAATCGGATTAGAACGGCTGAACTGAATCGCATAATACAGGAATACAGGTATGATGGCGCTGTTCTGCATCCAGGGCTTGACCTGCCAGCTCCCCCGGTGGTCCTGCCAGATACCGATCAGAAAGCCAATTGCCAAAATCAGTCGGGGAGCGCCACCCAACCATTTAAATAGCGGAATAACTCCGCAAATGGCGATGACGTATGTCAAAATTGACGTCAGAGCCCTAATTGAGACCATATAAGGCCAACTCCGTCAACAAGGTCCGCCCATGCTGTTTTCCGCACGCAGCAGGAATAACCCGCTCACCAAGCACAAGTCCGACCGGGCGCTCCCGCACCCAGCGCCGCACAAGCCAGGCAGCCCGAGACAACCGTTCTTCCAACCCACGCCCCGGCAGAGAGGCTGGATCTATCAGGAGTGGCGCCGCCGACTGGCGGCCAAACCCCTTCACCATAAAATCCGGATTGCGGGCTGAAAGTTTCCAATGGATCATTCGCAGCGGTTCTGCCCCGGTGTAGGGATCAATCCGCTCCAGTTCACCATCTATGCCCCTTTCCGGGCGACGGGTAGTTCCGCTGCGGGGGGCATCGTTGCCGGAAGCGGGGTAAGGGGAAACTTTAGGTTGTGGATAAACCATATAAACAGTACCGGTTTCAAAGGTCCAGTAGCGCCTGAAAAAACCGACCGGATAGGTGGAACTGAGCGTGATTCGACCGGCAGGAACATGTCCGCGCCGATCGAAGGTATGCATGAAACTCCCTTCGTTGGAACTGTGCTGCTGGATAACTGGAAAGGTTACCGCCTGCCCGACCTGGAACTCAAGCCGGATCAAAAAGGAAGGAAGATAGCGTTTGTTGTTGCGGATACGCAACCGAAACGGTGCGGCTGTTCCGGCGAAGATTTCATCGGGTGGCAGGAATTCAGGTACCAAATCTTTGATATTATACATTCCGGCCAGACCGGTTACGCTCATGAAGGCCAGTAACCCGGAAACAACCAGAAATAGAAGGTTGTTGCCGGTATTGACCGCAGAAAATCCCAGCAGCAGGGTCAAGGCGACGTACAGGGCCCCAGCCTTGCTGATTTTCAGACCAAAGGCAACTGTATGCGGGCGATGATTGTCCGTAGCACCCCTCCCCTGTCGCCAGCCGACATCTCGTTGCGCATTACCAGTCGATGAGCGCAAACTGCAACGGCATTGTCTCTGACATCTTCCGGTGCCACGTAACCTCGGCCTGCCAGAAAAGCCGATGCTTTAGCCGCCTGCGCCAGATTAATAGCCGCCCGGGTTGACAATCCGGTCAGAATCAGGTCATCCGAACGGGTTGCCATGATCAGTGCATGGAGATAACTCAGGACCTTCTCGGAAAGACAGATCGCTTGTACATCCCGGCGGGCGTCAATAATTTCGTCTGCAGTCACAAGCGGTTTCATTTCACTGATGCGTTCGCGAATACCGCCACCGGCAATGATCTGTCTCTCAAGGTGTTCTGGAGGATAGCCGATATCGGTACAGATCAGGAAACGGTCCAGTTGCGATTCGGGAAGGGGGAAAGTGCCGCTTTGGTCTGACGGATTCTGGGTTGCAAAGACCATGAACGGATTCGGAAGATGATGAGTAACGCCTTCTACCGTTACCCTGCGTTCCTCCATCGCCTCCAGCATGGCACTCTGTGTACGCGGCATGGCGCGATTGATTTCGTCCAGCAATACAATATTGCTGAAAATTGGTCCCTGCTGAAAACTGAATCGTCCAATATCTCGATTAAAGATAGAAAGACCTGTGATATCGGACGGCAGCAGATCACTGGTGCACTGCACCCTCCCGAACGAAAGGCCGGTAATTCCGGCCAGTGCCAGTGCAACCGTGGTTTTACCGAGTCCCGGCAGATCCTCGATCAGGATGTGTCCGCCGGTCAGCAGGGCGATTACCGATAAACGCAAAACATCTTCCTTACCCTGCAGGTGATCGCGGGAAACTATCTCCAGCATGCTTGTAAATGGCTGATTACGGGTATTCATGGACAACGGAATCCTTTCAATAGTTCTTGCGTTTCAATAAAATAAAGGTTTAATATCCGCAGTTAGATCCTGTAAACGAATACGTCAGAACAGTACGGGAGAATTTGTTATGATTTTCAAACGCAATATAGTATCCAAAATACTCTCAAATGGCTTGAAGGCCGATTTTGCCCTGGTGCGCGAAGAGGAGACCTTCAAGGCGGCGCTTTATGTCGACGGCAGAGCGATTCCCGGTCCGCCGCTTCCGGTTCCGCTTGATCCATGCAAGGGAGACGTCACACACTGGATGGGAAACCGTCCCAGCGTCGGACTGACATCCGAAGAGGCCGAAAAGATTATCCGCGAAGTAAAGCTGGAAAACAGCGTCCTGGAACACCGCAAAATTTTGCAGACAGAAGAATAAACCGCCATTACCATCTGTTCCAGCTACAGTTCGTGGGGTTTGACCATTCAGACCCCGATTGTTTTAAGCATCTACCCACCCTACCCAGTTTGGGCTTCACGTTGAAATCATAACACAACCTCACGGCGTCTCCAAGTCTCACCGCTTGATTTGACTGGCACATTCGGGTATATCATTTGATGCATAAATGTATACACTACAAAGGCGCTCAATGAACAAGTTCATTACATCGCTAAAAATGCGCGGGAAACTGTTGTCACTGGTACTGCCGCTCGTAATCGGCCCGATTTTCATTGTGGCCGGAGTGATCGGTTATATTGCCAACCAGCAGGCCTACCGGGGTATTACAAAGACAAGCAAAGATGATCTGCAGCATATGTCCGCCTTCTGTATAGACATGCTAAATTCCCACCATCAGCAGTTTCAGGTTTACAAACAGGACCGCTTCAAATACCTGAACCAGGAACTGGCAACACTGGCATCACTTTCATACAACATGATTCAAAACGAACACAACCAATATACAAGGGGACGCCTCAATCTTGAAACCGCCAAGCGCGAAGCCCGCCAGGCACTTAAGAAGGTTAATGTTGGTGAAACCGGATATATCTACGCCATGACCAGCCGGGGTGACCTTCAGGTTCATATAGCCAGAGAAGGTGAAAACGTCTTCGATGAACGTGATGAGAACGGTCGTTACTTTATTCGCGAAATATGCAAAACCGCCAAAAATTCCAAACCGGGTGAAACTCTTTTCATCACCTACCCGTGGCGCAACGCTATCCTGGGCGATACAAAACCGCGCAACAAAATCATTGCTTATCGTTACTTCCGTGAATGGGACTGGATTATAGCCGCCGGAGGATACCTGGATGAAACATCTGAACAGGCCGACTTTGAAAAGAGATCTTTTGCAACTCTGAAAGAGAGTATCAAAAGCAAGAAGGTCGGAGTAACCGGTTATATCTACTGCATGGACAGTAAAGGTACCTTCACGGTTCATCCCGATTCGGAAGGCAAGAACCTGATTGACGCCAAGGATTCGGATGGCAATCAATTCATCAAGGAGATGTGCACAAAAAAAAGCGGATGGATTCGCTATCCCTGGAAAAACATTGGAGACAAAGTCGCCCGAATGAAAATTGTCCGGTATGATTACTTTGAACCATGGGACTGGATCATAGCGGTCGGATCATACGAAGATGAATTTTACCATGAAGCCAACAAAATCAAGACGCACATCATGATCAGCATGATCTTGCTGATTCTGGGCGTCGGGGCAACTTCAACAGCGATGGTTTATCGTGCTTCAACTATAATTACAAGCCCGATAACCCACATGATCGAAGTCATCCGTCGAGTCAAACGAGGCCAATTGGACGAACGCATGGCGGTTACCGGCGCGGACGAGTTGGCTGAGATGGCTGGCGCCTTCAATCGCATGACCGAGATTATCCGTCAAAACCGGGAAATGGAGGCCAGCCTGGCGCAGCAGGGCAAGATGGCATCACTTGGCGTACTATCATCCGGAGTCGCTCACGAAATAAACAATCCACTGGGTGTTATCCTTGGTTATGCCGGCTATCTTGAGGGTAAGATGAGTGAAGAAGACCCCAATTACAAATATATCCACGAGATAAAGCGGGAAAGCAAACGTTGCAAAAAGATCGTCCAGGACCTTTTATCGTATGCACGCACACCACGCCCGACACTTGAAACAACCAATCTCAATGAACTGCTTCAGCAAATTGTCGATTTTGCGGCAAACCACACCGATATGCGCGGGGTGGAAATCAATACTGAATTTGCGCCCAATATTCCAGATGTTGAGCTTGATGGAGATCAGATGCGACAGGTAGCAATAAATCTGATCCTCAACGCCGGAGGGGCCATGCCGGAAGGTGGAAAGCTCACAATACGTACCGAGTCAATTGCCGACGAACGGGTGCGCATACAATTCCGCGACAGCGGCGGCGGCATTCCGACTGAGAACCTGGATAAGATATTCGAACCCTTTTACACCACCAAGGAGCGCGGCACCGGCTTGGGACTTGCCATCACCAAACAGATTATCGATCAGCATCATGGCGAAATCCAGATTGAGAGCGTTGTAGGTGAAGGCACCTGCGTAACGGTCACGCTGCCGATCAACCGGGAGGAGCTGTAAATGTCAGCCAAGAAACGCATCCTGCTGATAGATAACGAGGAAGGACTCTGCCGGATGATGGAATCCATCCTGATTGACAACGGTTATCTGGCCAAAGCATATACATCGCCCCAAAAAGCGGTTGAGGAATTTCGTACCGCCGCCTGGGATCTGGTGATCAGTGACATCAAAATGCCCGGCATGAGCGGACTTGAAGTGTTACAAGCCATCAAGGAGAAGCAGAAAGATATCCCGGTAATCATGATTACCGCATACGCCACTGTTGACATGTCAATTCAGGCTCTGCGAAAAGGAGCTTACGACATGCTGACCAAGCCTTTCGAGCCTGATGAATTAATTTACAGGGTTAAAAACGCTCTGCAGCAATCACAACTGCTTGAGGAAAACCGTGAATTAAGGGCTGAGCTGGAGGAAAAATTCTGTTTTGACAACATCATCGGTTCAGGCAGCGGTTTAAAGGCAGTAATTGAACGAGTTGAAAAAATTGCCGTTCGTGACACATCTGTCCTGGTTACCGGAGAGTCCGGAACCGGCAAGGAATTGATTGCCCAGGCTATCCACTACAATTCCCCACGGCGGGAGAAAAGATTTATTGCGATCAACTGCGGTGCCCTGCCGGAAACATTGCTGGAAAGCGAACTGTTCGGTTACAAAAAAGGTGCTTTCACCGGTGCCAAAGAAAACCGCCAGGGCCTTCTGGAAGCGGCCAACGGCGGTACCCTTTTTCTGGATGAAGTCGGCAACCTGCCGATGAATGTCCAAAAAACATTACTGCGTTTTTTACAGGAGAAGGAGTTCAATCGACTGGGAGATACGACCCCCACCAGAGTGGATGTGCGGATATTATCTGCAACAAACTCGGACTTGAAAGAAGCGATTAAAGCGGGAGGATTTCGTGAGGATCTTTACTATCGATTGAACGTGGTCAACATCCATCTGCCGCCATTGCGTGAGCGGCGCGACGACATTCCGCTCCTGGCGGCCCATTTTATCCATCTGCAAAACCAAAAATTCGGAACTTCCATTAAAGGATTAGAGAGTGACGCTGCCCGTGAATTGTGCGTTTTCAACTGGCCGGGAAACATCAGGCAACTCAGGAATGTTATAGAAGCCTGTATGGCGATGGAAACTAATAACTACATTTCCCGGAGCACGCTGGCTCAGTTTATCGAAGGAGAACATGCCGACCCCACGAATGAGGCGATGACAACCGAAACTAATGGCCTGCCGTTCAACACGGCACTGGAGCAATTCGAGTCGGATTTACTGAAAAGGTTACTCAAAAAACACAACGGAATCATAGAAAATGCATCGAAGGAAGCCGGGATGAACATGGTAACTATGTACCGCAAGATCAAGAAATACGGCATAAAGAAGGAAGATTACTGCTAATACTCCACAACACCACCGAACTTCCCGATCAACCGACCGGATGAAACCTCCCACTGCCTGACCCAGTTATCACCGTCTGAGGTATACAAAGAACGACCATCCGGTGAAAAGCAGGCCGCCAGAGCAGAAATATAATTAAAACAAGAATTGCAATTGAGGAACTGCCCCCGTAAATCAGCAAACCGGATAATTCAGTCAGCCATCACATGGTTTGCAATCGTCACGGCAATCTTTTCCGGGGCATTCCGGTCATTGTTGAAAAGCAGGTCATAATGGCAAGTATCGTGGTCATTCTGTCCAAGAAAATCCATTGTAAAGTGGTCACGCAGCCGCTGCTGCTTTTCAACAATTTTCTCGGCTTCATCAACAGGTATACCTAATCTGCGGGAAATTGCTCCGACCTTGAATACCTGTGATGCATACAGTCTGTAGTGATGGGCGTTTTCAAAATGACGGGTGATAATGGCACCCCCCAGTTCCACAATAATTACATTGCCATGTTCCGCAAGGGAAACCACATGGCGACATAACAGGCGAAAGCAATCCTGATCGCTTTTCCAGCGTGGCGAGAAAGTGGCAAGGACCTCGTTGAGAATCCGGTTCTTCTCCCCTAACCCTCTCAGGATCTCTTCGGAAATATTATGCCTGCGAGAGACTTCTTCAAGCACGGCCCAATCAATCAGCACCCACTCTTCTCCGGTCTTTTGCATCAGATTCTCGCGCAACAATTCGGCAACCGGATATCCCTCACAACCGTATTCCCGCGAGATGGTTACACAGGGATTGGGTTTCGGCTTGTGTTTTTTTGAACCGGCCTTGTGTTTCTTCTGGCGATTATACTCCTCCAGCGATCCGACTCTCAAATCAACAGACGGTATTAAAAGATTTTCCGGCATACTTTAACATCTCCACCTTCGGATTTTAATGGACCACATCAGGGTTTTATATATGCGTTCAGGCCGATGGTGATCGGCTTTCCGTCAACCTCGGCGGTGGTGACTGCATTACCGCGCGTACTGGCAACCACCAGAGTTTTGCCAGATGCCGAAGGAGTCGGTTTCTCCAGGTCGATTTCGATGCATAGTTTACTGCCTTTGATTTCAACTGTCATAGCCACGTGTTATCTCCTGTTTATTCAAGATTAACTTGCCGAATAATTTTGAAAGATCTCATCCTGGGATTGTTTTGCGTTATCAATTTGAGTCAGATACAGCCTTGTATCGAATTCCAGCTGATGATAGGCCGGTTCCATATATTCGCACAGTTTGTAAAAGGCCTTGTTATGGTCCTTTTCCTTTAAGTGCGCCAGTTCGTGCACGACAATCATCTTCAGGAATTCGACCGGAGTATTTTTGAAGACCGACGCCACCCGAATTTCATGTTTTGCCTTTAGTTTGCCGCCCTGCACCCTGGACACAAAAGTATGGCTGCCCAAGGCATGCTGGATTACATGGATCTTCCCATCGTATGTGACCCTGCTTAACGGTTGTGCCGTGCGCAGAAACTCGTTTTTCAGATCAATCGTAAAATTGTAGAGCGCTTTATCAGTTCTGATATCATGTGATGTCGGATATTTCTGTATCAGGAAGCTGCCCAAATTGTTTTCCGCAATCAGCTTGCTGACCTGTGAGGTTATCTTTTCCGAATAGCCTGCCAAATATTTCAATTGATGCATCTGCCTGTAACTTCCTTTATGCCCAATTCTAAAATCAGTACGGTCGCAGCTGATTGCCGCAACCGATGTGCCAGTGAAGATGTTTGGACGACTGGTAATCACCCAGATTGGTATAGACGCGGCAGGCACCGAAGCGGGCCATAAAATCAGCGGCGATGGTCCTGGCCGTCCTCATCAGTTCCAACAGAAGATCGTTGTCAGCCTCTTCCATGCTCAGAAGGGATTCGATGTGTTTCTTTGGGAGCAGGACAACATGATTTTCCCAAAGCGGATTGGAGTGGTGAAAGGCGAGTACCTGATCGTTTTCAAAATAGACCGGAACATCCAGAAGACCGGTCAGAATCCTGTCGCAATAAAAGTCACAGGCGGGACTGGTGGTGGTTATCATTTTAAATCCTTTGTTACGTTTTGTTCGCATATTGATCCATAAACTCTCGGCAGACAATATTGTAAGGCTCAAGTTTCCTTCGGCATTTTCCCCACCGGAGCCAGGTAGATTCCGAACTCATCATCGCCATCAACCTCCAGCAGTTCATCCACCAGTTGTTGATTATAGGCTGCTATGGCACAGGTTCCGGCACCAATTGCTTCACATGCCAGATAAAGATTCTGGCAGACATGGCCGGCATCCAGGGCGATCACTTTGTAGGATGCTTCCGCATAGCGCCATTCGGTTCGTGCAGGAAGGGCGGTCCAGATGAAGGTGACAGCAGCCTGACCGGCAAAGCGCTGGCCGTGCGTAGCTGCAGAAATCTTTCCAGGCAGGTTTTCGACCTGTTTCATATAGACAACGGAGTGATCAAGCGGAAGGTAACGATAAATACCGTTCACAAGACCGGTAACCAGAAGCACCACCAGATAAGTTTCAAAAGGGTGGCGGCACCCGGCAGACGGAACTGTCCTCAGTACAGCTGCTTCGTGAACTACACTTCTGACTCCCTGAGTAGCCCAAAGGAGAAAAGCCAGCTCATCAAGGGAGAGCGGTTCTGCTGTGAAACGCCGATGGCTCTGGCGATTGACAATTGCTGTTTCCAGGTCACAGGGCGGAATAGTCCACTCTTCCGGAGTCGGCAACCTGATTATCCTGCTGTCCGGCGGAGCCGCTTTCTGGACCGGTGGCGGCTGCAAACCGCCGGACTGATCGGTTGCCCAAAAGTTAACCGTTTCCCGAATCCGGTCGCTGAGAAAATACCGGCCGCTTTCCGTGGTAATCGACAGTGGCTTCTTCATCTGTCACATCCTTTGTACGACAGCCCGAATTAACGTAGTTGAGACTTGAGTCAGGCCTGCCGAACGCTGGTCATCTTGTGCACAACCTTCTCCGCGATCAATCCGTCAACGGCCGCAGCATAATTCAAGTAATGCTCTGATTTAGTGTGAGCTGTCAGGTGCTCCATGCTTTCCCATATTTCGTAAAATATGAAAACAGCAGGATTGTCATTGTCCTGATGCAGTCGGTACTCAAGGCAGCCATCCTCTTGCCTGGTCGGTTCAACCATCTTGACAAGTTCTTTTTTTACCGAATCAAGCGCTTCCTGCTTTGCCACAACCTTGGCTACTACGGTAAGTTTATCGCTCATGCATTTCTCCCCTTCCTGACCCGGTTAAAGCGGATCGGTGTGTATTCTACCGACTGTTTAATCAGACTCTATTCCCTTTCAGCTCTTTCAGCGAATAAAATGTGCCACGCCAGTAGATGCCGCCCTGAATGATATTCAGTAGCATAGTACGCAGCAGGATGTAAACGAACAGTGCCGACATTATTGGATAGCCGACAGCATGCCACGGTTGCGACCGATGAAACCGGGCACTGTCTGCAACCATCACCATAATCAGGGTCACTATGGCGATATAAATTTCTTGATCAATACCATCAGTAACAAAAATTGCAACAAAAGGCCAGATGCTGCACAATATATGAAATAAAACTCCAGCCAGCACCAGCGGAATATTGTAATCGGCTCCCGAAAAAACGTTCTTTTCCAGACCGGTAACAACCTCCCCCAGTGAGGAGTACCACTCCACAGCCAGATATTCGGGTGCATAGGCCACATCCTGATGGAAACCGGCCTGTTTGATGATCTTGCCCAGTTTAATGTCATCATCGGGACGTAGCCGGATGGTTTCATGGCCCCCCACCTGCCGATACACTTCTGCTCTCATCAGATTGAAAGCACCGATGCCGATATGGCAGGCGCTTTTTGGATCGCGCGCTTTCCAGGGACGCGAAAACAGCGAAAAGATGATAATAAACGCCACACCGAACATGCCCAGAAAAGTTGTCGGCATGCTCATGGATGGCGTGGCCGCAAGATGGTCAAGCCGGTTTTCCTCAAGAAAATTGACCGCACGGGTAATTACAGTCGGTTCCATTACAATATCCGCATCGGTGAACAGGAACAGTTCGCCGGCAGCCCGCTGGCTGCCGACCCACAGAGCGTGATTCTTGCCCAGCCATCCCGAGGGGAGAATATCGATGTGAATCACATTAAGGCGAGGGTGAATTTCGGCCATCTCATTCAGAATCTGACCGGTATTGTCATCGGAGCGATCATTTACAACAATCAGTTCGTACTCGGGATAGGCCAGATCAAGAAGCGATTGCAGTGCTTCCCGGATGTTGCGTTGTTCGTTGCGGGCAGCCACAATGATCGAGACACGGTAATGATTGGAAACATTGTCCGGTGAAACATCGCGTAATGCACGCACGGATCGGTTGCCGATGAACAGGTCGAGAGCAACCAGTGCCGTGATAGCAAGCGTTATCGTTGCAAGCCAGAACAGATAATTCATGTTGGCGTAACCACCTGCCGAATAAACTTTCCGACAGCGCTAAAATAGGCCTCTTCGTTGGCGGCCAGGATGCTGTTGTGGTCTCCACGCTCGAAAACCAGCAACTCCTTCGGCTTGCCGGCCCAATTATAAAGACGTTCGGCATGGCTGACCGAAACCAGGTCGTCGTTGCGGGTATGCATCACCAGCACCCGCCCCTTGAAGGCGGCGATCTTATCGCGCTGATTAAGGTGGCAGGCTACCTCTGCCTGCAATATTTCCAGAGTAGTTCCGATTTCTTGAGGATCGACGCGCACCAGAATCCGCTCCAGCGGATCGGCCAGACCGCTCTCAATGATCAGTCCGGCCGCATTGGGATAAAGCACCACTCCGTGTGCGGCGTAAAGCGAACCGAGCGAGCGGCCGAAAAAGATGATCCGCTCCTGTGGTACTCCACTGGCTTCAACAATCATAGGCACATCGTCCAGCATGGCAGCCAGTGACGATTCACCGCTGGACATACCGTAGCCGCGGAACTCAGCCAGCAGCAGATTAGCCCCCAATCCGGCGATCCGTTGTTCGAAGTTTCCCAGATAGTCGGCAACACTCTCGCCGTTGCCGTGGAAATGGATGATGGTGGGGTACTCGTCAGAGATTTTAAGGTAGCGGCAGCCAAGCTGGAATCCGTTTCCCTCAACAAAAAACGGCTGATCGAAATGGTTGGGCCAGGGATAAAAGTACCTGTTTGAAAGTGTCGGATGGTTTAGATAATTACCGGTCATGTTTGCTACCCCTGTTTCATTATATATTTTCATTGAATATGTTCAACAGTCCATAAATCAACAGCAATATTTTGAACAGCAGTTCTTTTCAGATTTCAAACGGAGCGTCAAAACGTTCTTACCATATGCGCAGGTTTTATTCCTATGTCTATTATATTGAATATTTTCATTTTTTTACTCATACAAATTATATCCTGATATAATAAAAGAGTCTAACCTGAATGCAAAACAGAAACGCGACAAAGGAGACCTTATGAAAGCGTTAAGTTGTACTTTTTACAGGGCGATATGGCTCATTATCACTTTGCTCGTGATTCCGGTCGGGTTAATGGCCCAGGATGCCGGGGATTCCGATCAGGCCTACAAATTCAGCAAAGAAGAACTGACGCAGATGCTTGCGCCGATTGCGCTCTATCCCGATGGGTTGTCGGCCCAGATTTTGATGGCGTCCACCTATCCGCTGGAAGTGGTCGAGGCGGATCGTTGGATCCGTCAGAACAGTCAGCTGAAAGGTGATGATCTGGACAGTGCCCTGCTGAACAAAACCTGGGATCCCAGCGTCAAATCGATCTGCCATTTTCCAGACATCCTCAATTCCATGAGTGAAAAACTGGACCAGACCAGAAAGCTGGGTGATGCCTTCCTTGGCCAGGAAGCAGATGTCATGGCAACGATCCAGGAATTGCGCAGCAAGGCAATGGCCCAGGGTAACCTCAAATCAACCCACGAACAGAAGGTGATTGTAGATAATGAAAATGTCCGTATCGAACCTGTCAATCCGGACGTCATATACGTACCGGTTTATGATCCGGCTTATGTGTACGGGCCCTGGTGGTACCCCGCCTACCCGCCTTATTACTGGTACTATCCGACAAGTTTTTATGGCGGTGCCTACATCAGTTTTGCCCCTGGCATTTACTTCGGTTTCAATGCCTTCTCATGGGTCTGGTTCGACTGGTCCTATCATCGCATTCATACCGACATCATTCGAACCAGATATTTTAATCGTAATTACGGCAGACGTGATAACAGCGGTTCTTTCTGGAGGCATAACCCGGCACATCGCAAAGGGGTTGCCTACCGGGATTTGAGAACCAGTGATCGTTTCGGATCGAGGGTTCACCGTGAATTGTCACCACTCAACCTGCAACGGCGCGGATATCCGGCTGGCCGCATTGAAGGTCAAAGCGTGAGATCATCCCGGATGCCCGCCCAGGGTGGTGAGAGACAGATAGTACCTCAGGCGTCACAAAGGCGACGAACTCTTGAAGTCGCACCGCGAGACCCGGTCAGAGACAGAGGGGGGCGGGATACCCCCTTCAGTGGTATCGGCAGAGGAAGTTTCGAGCGCAGAGCGGGTGAACGCGGAGGAATAAGCAATCGAGGCACTGAAAGTCAGCCGGGTGGTTCCTACGGCGGCCAGAGGCAGCGGCGCTAGGCAGGCGATGACCCACAAGGCGATCAGGATGGTGATCGCCGCTTACGGCACAGTTGATAGGGGTAATGATTCTCACAAGGGAGAAACCATGAATATACCAGCATTGAACGTGAATTTCAGAAGGGTTTGGCCGGCTCTATTAATCAGCATTATAACCGTGTTCCTGTTCATTCCAGTATCAGCACCTGATTCCTGGGCAGCAGTTCAGCAGAAACGCTTCCAGTCGCCCGATGCGGCGGTAGAGGCACTTGTAGTCGCAGTCAGGACAGATGACCTGAAAGCGATGGAGGCCATTCTCGGCCCGGGCAGTAAGGAGCTGATCTTTTCGGGTGACAGCGTGGCAGACAATACGGGGCGTGACAAATTTGTAGCCTCCTATGAGCAAAAGCATTCCCTGGAAGCCAGGACCGCAGTCTCCAGGATTCTGCATATCGGAGACGATGACTGGTCTATGCCGATCCCGATCGTGAAGAAGGGAAACAACTGGGGCTTTGACATTGGGAAAGGGAAAAAAGAGATCCTGAACCGCAGGATTGGACGCAACGAACTTCAGGTCATAGATGTGATCAACGCCTATGTTGATGCACAACATGAATACGCGAGCAAGGATTGCCGCGGCGGTGGCAGGGTCGAATTTGCGCAGCGCCTCATCAGTACGCCGAACAACCGCGACGGACTGTACTGGGAAGCTAAAGAGGGTGAGCAGCAGAGTCCTCTCGGACCGCTGATTGCCAATGCCTCCAAAGAAGGATACAAGACCGCTGAAAACCTCTCTCCGTTCCACGGATATTATTTCAAGATTCTCAAGGGGCAGGGAAAATACGCCACAGGTGGTCCCTATAATTATGTGGTCAAGGACAAGATGATACTCGGATTTGCACTTGTGGCGTACCCGGGAGAGTATGGAAATTCCGGGGTAATGACATTTCTGGTAAATCAGGATGGAACCATTTTTGAAAAGAATCTTGGTAAAAACACCCGGCGCCTGGCCGAAGCAATTTCAATATACAATCCCGACAAAACCTGGAAAAAGGTCAAGGTTTCAAAATCTTCGGCACAGAGCACTCCTTTGCCTGCAGATGCGAGTCAGCACTAACTGATACCGTTGTTCTTCAGACTGAAAAGGCCGGGCCGCGATTCCTCAGTTCGAAGTCCGGCCTTTTTCTGTAAAGCAGGTAAACTTGAAGAACCAGGGAAACGCAATTAGTCCTCCGATCTCTAAACCATAACCAGAGTCGACCGGCTGAATCTATGCTACCGACCCATAAGGAACGAAGTCACGCTGGGCGAATGAATACTTGTGGTTCTGATGATCGCTGTAATTCCCTGAATGTATGGCAGCAACATCCTCGATATAAACCAGTTCTTCATTAGTTGGAATGACGAAAACTTTAATCGCTGAATCTTCAGCGGAGATTTCCACCTCTTCCGGTCCAGTGCGGATAGAGCGGTTCCTGTTTCGGTCAATCTTTATCCCTAAGCACTCCAGTCCATCCAGCACCATCTTGCGCACCGGTTCTTCAGACACTCCGGTGCCTTCGGTAAAAACAACCCCATCCAATGGCCCAATAATTGCCAGATAGGCTCCGATATATTTCTTGACGCGGTAGGTTTCAATCTCAAGAGCCAGCTTGCAGCGTGGTTCCCCATCCAACACCGCATCCAGAAAGAGTTGTCGCCCAGGTCGCAGGCCGGTTATGCCTGAAGTGCCGCTTTTGTTGTTGAGTATCTGTTCCATTTCCCGCGCCGACAGATCCATCTCCCGCATCATATAGGCATGGATTCCGGGATCAATGTCACCGCAGCGCGTCTCCATCGCAACCCCCTCCAGCGGGGTCATCCCCATGCTGGTGTCGATGGACAGGCCGTTTTTGATGGCACATACCGACACACCCCGGTCGAGATGAATTGTGATCAGGTTGCAGGCATCAGCTGGCTTGTCGAGCAATACGGCAGCCCGCCGCGAAAGATAAAGATGCGACGGCCCATGGAATCCATAGCGTCGGACCCCGTATTTCGGGTACCACTCGTAAGGGAGAGGATAGATATAGGCAAATTCGGGCATGGTCAGGTGGAAGGCGGTATCGAAAATTGCTACATGGGGTATATCAGGCAGGTGCCACATGGCGGCTTCAATACCGGCCGTATTTGAGGCACAGTGCTGCGGCGCCAGATGATGGAGCTTCCGGATTTCGACCAGTACCTGCTCGTTAATCTTCACCGAGTGCCGGAATTTTTCACCACCATGCGTTACACGGTGACCAACTGCCGAAATTTCCCCCTCATCTGCAATGATTCCATGCCGCGGATCAGCAAGGGTGGCAATGATCAGCTCCACAGCGCTGAAATGATCGTCGGCTTCAGCTTCCTGACAAAAGTGTTCCCGGCCAGGGGCCCGCTGGCATATGTAAGAGCCGCCGATGGCCACCCGTTCGACCATTCCTTCAGCAAGCACCGCCCGACTATCCGTAGAGAATAAATGATACTTTACAGAATGAAACCAGCAAGTCAACGTCAGTATGTTCATGGATGTCCCGATATTCGTTGGTCTTAAAAATGAGGCGACTCCTATAGCCCGGCCGTTTTGTGCATTGTGCAAATATTATCCGGCAATGTCAAACAAACGTTTGTTGCGGCTGCACTTGATCAGAAGATTGTAGAGGGCGTGCAGCAGGCCGGAAGCAAGAATCAAGACAAGGGCAAGGGATGACATTAAGAACAGTATAGCCCGTAAATATTTTTAGTTGCACTAAAATATTTCAGTTTCACTGTCACCGGCACTATGGCAGTTAGAAAATATTTATTCGAAAGAGCAGCAGGACCTTACTTGTCACTGCATTTCATTTTGTCGGCGCTCTTTACGTTCAGCGATAAGTTTCAGATATTTTTCCTGCTGTTCCGGCCTTAGAATTGCGCTGATCGTTTTTTGTCCCTGGTCAAGCAGCAACTCAATTTGGGGAAGAGCCTGTTTGCGAACTTCCTGTATTGCAGAGCGGCTCTCATGAACCAGGGCCTTTATCTGTACCTGTTGTTGCTGATCCAGATCCAATTGTCTTGTAAGCCGTTTGACAATAACATCTTCCCGAGCGCTGTAACCACCCTTGACGAATGCTTCGTGGCGTTCGCGATCGACCATGTGGGAGACAATGGCTCCACTGGCTGCACCCAGTATAAACACAAGCAATATTCCAGTAATTGCCTTGAAGTTTTTCATTTTCATTCTCCTGACAGGTAACTGATGTTAAGTCTATTTTCCTGCCCGACCGTAATAGCAGCATACAAGTCGCTACTACGTGCCGGATTGAAAGTAAAACTACAGACGGCAGAAAGGAGTGCTATAACTGCAAAAGCAGGAATCATGCGCCAGGCGAACATGTACCAGGGTGTGCAATTTGTTCTACGCTCTGCGATCCGTGCCATTAGCCGGGTTTCAAAGTGTTCTTCCAGAGTTGAGGTATCTGGTTGTTCGGCGCGAACTGCTGCAAAAAGATTATCGAGTTTTTTGTCTGCGTTATTTTCCATGGTCCACCCCCAGAATACGTTTCAATATCTGCCTCGCTCGATGTGCTCGCACCTTGACGTTTGATTCACTCCAACCGGTCAGATCGGCTGTTTCTTTGACGGTCATTTCTTCCAGTTCCATCAGAGTAATAACCACTCTCTCATCAGGTTTAAGCTGCGCCATTGCCCAGGCCAGAAGTTCGCGCGCCTCGCTGGCAACATGGCGAGCCTCACCGGCGTGATCCCTTATTTCAAGCAGCTGATTATTTGGAATCCGGCTTGCGTTACGCAACCGGCCTCGCAATGCGTCGTGGCAGGTATGAATCGCAATTTTTGTGATCCAGTGTTCAAAAGGTGACTCATGGCGAAACTTGCTCAGATTCTCATAAACCTTGATAAATACTTCCTGGCAAATATCTTCCAACTCGTCATGATCCCTGGCAAAACGGACCGATAAGGCAAAAACCTTCTGTTTATAGCGGACAACCAGATCTGCAAATGCTTTGTCATCTCCTGCAAGCGATGCACTGATGAGACGCTCGTCACGCTGTTCCTGGGGAAGGCTGGTCATGAAATCCTTCATTTAACCTGAATGGAACGGGGCCATAGTCCACCACATTCTCCGGAGTAACGGACAGCAATCACTCCCGCTCCAGTAAGACCAACTGCAACGGTCAGAATTTCTTAAACTTTTTATCGTTTTTTATTCTTTGTAAAAGTTGTAGTTCTTATCAGGAAGACGCGAATAACGGACCTATGGTTACAAATAAATTCATTTATCTGTTTCAGCATTTCTGGAATGAAGATCCTCCAGCATATTATGCAGTTCTGCAATGGCTACGTTCTGTGCTTCCAGATTCTCCAGAATAACCTGGATTTCATTTTCTGCCTTGAGATTGATTTCGTAGTCAACATGAGCTTCTATGCGATCATGATCGGCCTTGCGGTTCTGGCTCATCATGATCATGGGAGCTGTATAGGCCGCCTGAAGTGAAAGGACAAGATTCATCAGGATGAACGGATATGGATCCCAATGTCGTATCCAGGCAGTTACGTTGAGAACCGCCCACAAGGTGAGCAACATGGACTGCCCGATAATGAATTCCCACGAGCCCACTTTTGCAGCAATCCAGTCTGCCGCCTTCTGCCCGGTTGTCAACCGCTCTTGAATTATTTCATTAACGTTTTTGATCGAACCATGTTCATGCTTGAACAAAGGAGGGAATGTAAGTTTGCGCATGGTTATCCTTGTGACCTGTTATCAATTGATGTCTCTCAGTATTAACTACCCGAAGTTTCCTCTGACAATGGTGGCTGTTCGGAACCTGTTTCCAGTCCTGTTGCAACGGCCGGAATGATTCCCATCCGGACATAAATCGGACGAACCAGTTTCCTGATTGCCGGGAGCTGCCGCCCGAAGATGGCAGCTCCCGCAAGGCAGGCGACAGATCCGATCAGCAGAGTTTGGCGGACACCAATCAGGTTGGCCATGTAACCGGCGCCAAGGCTCCCGAAAGGAGTCATTCCCATAAACGACATAGTAAAGAAACTCATGACCCGGCCACGCTTTTCTTCCTCAACAATAGTCTGAAGAATCGTATTGCTAGATGCTACCAGTGTCATGGCCCCAAATCCGGCTGCACTGAGAGCAAACAAAGAAAGGTACAGGTATTTGGAAACGGCAAACAGTGCAATTCCGGCTGCAAATACTAACGTGGAGCGAACTATCACACGTCCAAGACCGACAACACTTCTGCGGGAAGCAAGATATAGGGTGCCGGCAAGTGCCCCGCAGCCGGCAGCCGTCATCAGGAAACCGAATGTGTGGGCCTCACCATGGAGGACTTCCCGCGTAAAAACCGGAACAAGAACGGAATAGGGCATCCCCATCAGGCTGATAACTGCAATCAGTAAAAGAATGGAGCGTATTGGCCCGAAACTGAAAGCGTACAGGGCGCCTTCTCGGAGTTCATGCAGAAGATGGCGGGCACGCTGAGGTGGTTTTGGCCGATCAATAATGCGCATGGCCAGAAGCGCCAGGATAACGGCCAGATAGCTCAGACTGTTAAGGACAAAACAGATCCCCTCTCCTACAGAGGCAACAAGAATTCCGCCAATTGCCGGTCCGATCAATCTGCCAGCGTTGACCAGAGAGGAGTTAAGGGCAATGGCGTTCCCCAGATCTTCTCGATTATCAACCATTTCAACTACGAATGACTGTCGCATCGGAATATCAAAGGCATTTATGAGACCGAGTAACAGGCTTAAAACCACGATGTGCCAGACCTGAACCGCCCCCATAAGAACGACAACTGCCAATAAGGCGGCCTGAATCATTGCAAGGGTCTGAGTTCCAATCAGGACGTAGCGCCGATTCAAGCGATCGGCCAGAACACCTGCAACCGGAGCCAGCAAAAAAGTTGGAACCTGACTCGAAAATCCGACGACTCCCAGCAGAAAAGCGGACCCGGTCATACGATAAACCAGCCAGCTCATTGCAACCTGCTGCATCCAGGTACCAATAAGCGAGATTCCCTGACCGGCAGCAAAAAGGCGATAATTCCTGGAGCGAAGCGCCCGCAGCAGGTTACGCAGGCGTGTACCGCTCAGGTCAATGTCATTTTCCACCTCCATGGTATTAGGTCCGGACATCGTAAGCCTCTCCTGTCAATCATAAAGCTCAGCATTATAAGACAGGGGGTGAAGAAGTCAAGAGAGAGCGCCAGGACCGTGGGAACGGCCGGCATTACCCCCCTGCCCTGCTATAATTATTGCCTGGACTTTTTATCCTGCTCAACAAGCTGAGTCTGTCACCTAACGTCTGGTGGAACCAATAACGGCGGCGGCATGTTGGGCGGTGGCGGAAAATATCCGGAAGGAGCCGGAGCATCGTAATAGTAGGCTGCTGGTGGAAGCGGCGGAGCTGCATAACGTGGACGATATCGACGATATACAAGAACCGGCTGGCGGATCTGGTTTCCATAAGAATACATGCACTGAAGATAGGCGTTATCATAGCGGCGCTGTGCCTCCTCTCCATATACCCTGCCATTATCGGAACCTGCTGCTGATCCAAACAGAAGTCCCGTCCCGGCGCCGATTGCCATGCCGGCTCCAGGATGACCGGAAGCAGCGCCAAGAAGACCGCCGATCCCTGCTCCAATTACCGCTCCGACGGTTGCTCCGGTGACTGTGTTCTGGTTTGCTATTTCCTCGGGGTCCATGCCGATCCGCTGCCCTGCCCATTGCCTGCAGCTTGCATCTTCCTTTTGGAACAGATCAAAAGGTTTCCCGGTAGTGGGAAGTACCGTTACGCTCGGCCCCTCGGGTATGGTCCCCATACTGGACCGACCCTGAAACCTCCCCTGAAATGGCCTGCAAATACACTGAAACAACTGACCAGCACGAGCGCAATTGTAACAATTGAAATGTATATTGTTTTCATATTGTTTACCTCCGTTGGTAAAAGTATTGTTCTTACTGATACGACGGATAAAGCTTGCCAAAAGTTACAAAAAAACTGCTTTGATCAAAGTGAATATGGGAAATTTTGATATGTTTGAGAAAAGCCAATTGCGAAATTATTTTTCATGTAACCTTTTGCCGGCGAATGGAGTCTCACAGTTCAGTTGGGCAAAAAATCACAAAATAAAGGAGAATAAAATGTCAGGAAAACGTCAACGCATGGCACGGGTCGTAGTAATGTTTTGAAAACCATGAAGCAGAAGCATCATAAGAAAGATGCAGCGCCGGCAGACACGGCAACCACCACAAATTAATCCCGTTTCTGCAAAATCTCCGGTATGGCATGAAATACCTCCAAAAAGCGCCATACCTGGAGTTCAGGCCACTTCTTAGCAGATGGGGCCTGAACCTTTGAGAGCATACCTCGAGGCAAAGGAAGTCCCTCTGTGAGTATGCTCGCTAACACCTAATGACAGGAATATTCAAAACAGGGAAAGGACTACATCATGAGAAAAAGGATCAAAAGCTCAATAGATACGGCTTGGAGCCAGTACCAGATTCTCTATAATAGATTTGTTACAGTGCAGGATGATGCAGAGAAAGCATTATTGATGCGGAGACTGCTGAACCTGCTTGGAGTGATTCAGTTCCTGATTTCCATCCAGGAGATAAACTCAAATATTGGTCCGTTCGTATAAGGGCTACAATCCGAATTGAAGTCGAATAACCTCTTTGAGTGCACTGAACGTGTAAGGTTTCTGGATGAATCCTGCCATCCCCTGGCCCGCGAATTTCTGGGTAACCTCCTGCTCGGTAAACCCACTAGACATTATTACTTTTATGTCGGTCTTGATTTTGCGTAATTCCCGGAAGCATTGCTCACCATCCATGTGTGGCATGGTCAGGTCCAGAATAACGAAGGTGATGTCGGGGTTGTCCAGGAATTTATTAACCGCTTCTCTGCCGTCTTTAGCGGTGACGACAGTGAATCCAATTTCTTGAAGCATTTCCTTCCCGATCTCGCGAATAGCCTCTTCATCATCGACCAGAAGTACAGTACCACTTCTATGCCAGTCATCCTGGCGATCTTTTGGATAATATATTTCGGAAGGTCGGCTGGAGGCTGGCAATAAAATTTTAAAAGTGGTTCCTTTTTCAGGCTCGCTGTAGACCTTTATGGCCCCTTTATGGCCTTTCAGGATGCCTGACACTGCGGCCATGCCCAAGCCTCTTCCGGTAAATTTGGTGGTAAAGAAAGGGTCGAATATTTTACCCAGGGTATTCTTGTCCATGCCACAACCGTTATCCGCTATTTCCAAATATACATAAACTCCTTCGCCAACATTCTCATCCAGCCAAACATCCTTCAGGTAGTTCCTGTCACAATCGATGCAGTCAGTGGTGATGGAAATGACGCCAGTTTTGTCGCCAATTGCTTCAGAGGCATTGATGACCAGATTCATTACGACCTGGCGAATCTGTGTAGCATCGGCTTCCACAGCCGGTAAGTCCTGGTGCAGATTAAACCGCAGAACCGCTTTCTTGGATATCGATATTTTCAGCAGGTGGAGCATATCCTCCAGTAGATGGTTGAGGTCTATGCTCTCAACAACAAACTTCCCTTTGCCTGAGTAAGCTAACATTTGTTTTGCCAGATCAGCCGCCCGTACTGCTGCCTGCTCGATACGATGGAGGTTTTCAGTGGCGGGTGACTCTTTGTTGATCCGCATCAGCGCAAGATCTGCGTTACCTATGATGGCAGTCAGAATGTTATTGAAATCATGGGCTATACCGCCAGCAAGGACACCCATGCTTTCAAGCTTCTGGACATGGAGCAGCTGTTTTTCAAGACTAATCCGAGTTTCTTCGGCCTGCTTGCGTTCGGTAATATCCTGGATTGTTCCAACCAATGAAATAACATTGTTGTTACTGTCAACCTGGACTCCACCCAATCCAAGTACCCATCTAGTTTCTCCATTATTTTTACGAATTATCCGGTATTCTTTTGAAAAAGGTTTTCTTTGCGAGATGACATCATCTCTCAAATACTGGTTCATCATCTCTCGATCATCAGGAAAAACAATATCCAACCAGCTTTGAACACTGCGTTCGTATTCTTTGTCTATGCCGAAAATTGCATCCAGAACCTCAGATGACTGCCAGGTACCGGTAATAAAATCTGTTTTATAAGAACCTATGGATGCAGCACGCTGGGATTCTTTGAAGAAGAACTCACTTTCTCTCAGAGCCTCACTAACCCGTTTACGATCAGTAACATCGGTGTGCATGCCTGTAAACCGGATCGGTTCACCATGCTCGTCACGCTCAACGACTCTCCCTTGCCCAAGGATCCAGAGCCATGAACCATCTTTACATTTGAATCTGAATTCAACTGCAAACGTTGAGGTTTTACCGGTCAAGTATTTCTCTATAGCCTCATTTGCATTTTCAATATCAGCAGGGTGGACTCGTTTTTCCCATTCTGCATATGTATGTGGAAACTCATCCGGTTCATAACCGGCCAATCTGAAATAGTTCGGATCGAAAAACATAGTTCCAGACTTAACATTCCAGTCCCAAATCCCGCTATTTGTTGCAGTCAGTGCTAGTGACAATCGGCTTTCACTCTCCAGCAAAGAGCTCACCCGTTCTTTTAGAGCAAGTTCCGAGCTGACCAGATTACGGCTGTAGCGGCTGATGAGTAAATAGAGGAGCAGAGAGGTAAAGAGGATGAAAAAACTGCCTTTGTATATGGCAATGCGCACCAAGACGTTCGGATCTTGTACAAACCAGCCAAGCAATGTATCTGAAGTATAGATCCAAATAAACCCGACCAGCGCATATATTGCAACTATACGCAATGCCACCTTATTTTTGAGTATATAGTCATTCATAAATTACTAATAATGGGACCTGTAAGGTGTTTTGGGCAAATCAGATTGCGCCTGTCCAGAAAATCTTGAGCGACTCATCGGTCAAGATTAATATATCAGCATTTTCCTGACGTAAATGCCACTTTGCCTTTTTTGAGGTAAAGAATCAGGGACAAACTTATATTTAACAACAGTGTTGTTTACGCATTTAATCAAGCAATGTAAAGAGTTTCAATAGTCTGCTAACGCTTTTTCAAATGATACAGCTGCAATCATTCGCCTGCCAAGTATCCCGTCAGCCGTTTTTTTTATTATTCTACTTGAACGCGGTTCACCAGTTCATCCACTCGTCGCCTCTCAATAGTTCTCAATGTTTATTTTACCGCAGGTTTCCAGTATGATCTCTTAGATCTGCATATTGACAGGGTCAAGGGAGAGACCAATGGCATCCGGGAGTGATGAAATAAAGTATGACTCCATCAAGTGGTCAGGTGTGGTCATTGCCTACAGTTGGTGCCATTCGCGGCGAAAGACACTTGGCATAACAGTTCGCCCCGACAAGTCGTTATCGGTGCGGGCCCCTTTGCGTACGCCGGTCAAAGATATCAGAATCTTTGTTACGAATAAGGCGGAGTGGGTAGTAAGGGTCTGGAAAAAGCTGGATACCCGCCAGACCGGGCCAGTTCAGGATTACGGTCGCGGGGCGCTATTCATGTATCGGGGGGAGGCGCTTCGTTTGGAGTTTACGGCCGCGCCGCACAGTTCACTGCTTGTGCAAGAAGGGTTCCTCATAATGACGGTGCCGGAATTGCCGTCTGAGGCGAAAGTTCGCAAGATGATTGACAGCTGGTACCGGAATCAGGCGGCAGAGATTGTAAAGGCGAGGTCAGCAGAATGCCACCGCATGATGCATGATCAAGGGATTCCGTTGCCGCCCATCACCATCCGCTCAATGAAAACGCGCTGGGGGAGTTATTCATATCGAACCGGTCGGATTACCCTTAACCTTAATCTGGTCAAGGCACCGCAGGCCTGCCTTGACTATGTCATCATCCACGAACTCTGCCATATTAAGGTGCGGCATCATGGCCCTGATTTCTGGAAGCTGGTCAGTCGTTATTTCCCTGATTATTTGAAAGCGCGGCGGGAGTTGAACAAGTACACCTGACAGGTTGCTTTATCCGGCTGCAATCCATTTTGGTCTCTATTATTTCACATCCACATTCTTGATTCCGTCCGGCCGCCAGCTTGGCGGGATCACGCGGTTACCGGCCTTTTTCTTGCCCGGCAGCAGGCTTCCAAAGGTCACCGCCATACTGCCGTAGCGGTCATTGACCTTGTCCATGGCCTGGGTGGCAAACAGCTTCTTTCGCTCATCCTCAAAGAGCGGCAACTGCTCCGCCTGTTGTTTAAGATTACTCAAAGTCACCCCCAGGAGCCTGATCGGCTGTTCCAACTCGACAGTAGCAAGTATCGACAAGGCCGCCTTGTAAATCTCATCCGACAGGTTGATGTAGTTTTTGAGAGTAGTCTGCTTTCCCCAGCTGGAGAAAAAGTCAGCATAGCGAACATACAGGTGGATCGTTTTGCCGCTCACGCCATAGCGTCTGGCCCGGCTTCCGACCATATCGCTGAGCTGAAGAAGAAAGCGCCGGATCTCGGCCGGGTCGTCGATGTCCCGCTCCAGTGTGCTGCTGTGGCCGACGCTTTTGACATCCTCCTCCTCGCCGTACTGTATCACCGGCGAATTGTCGATCCCCTGCCCCATCTCCTTCAGCCGCCTCCCGATGATCCCGAACTTGCGGGTCAGGCGCCCCTCGTCACAGCGCCCCAGTTCGCCGCAGGTATAGATGCTCATCATGTTGAGGTGCCGCTCCATCTTCCGGCCGATGCCGCACAGTTCCTTGATCGACATGCGTTCCAGTATCCGTGCAACGTTCCCCGGTTCTATGATGGTCAGACCGTCCGGTTTTTGCATATCGCTGGCCAGTTTGGCCAGCAGTTTGTTGGGGGCAATGCCGATCGAGCAGGTGATGCCGAAGCTGTGTCTGATGCGGGCTTTGATCAGATAGGCAATGTTTTCCGCAATCCCAAATATACTGAGGGAGTGGGTGACATCCAGCCAGGATTCATCGATGCTGAAGGCCTCAACCTCGGGCGTATAGTCGCGGAAGATCTCGTTGATTTTTGTGGAGGTATGGGTGTACTTGCGGTTGTCGCCTATAACGATGATCAGTTCCGGACAGCAGCGTTTTCCTTCCCAGACCGCCATCCCGGTTTTGACGCCTTTGGCTCTGGCTTCATATGAACTGGTGGTTATGACCGTCCGTCCTCCCCCGCCGACTACTGCGATAGGCTTGCCCCGCAGTTCAGGATTGGCCTGCTGCTCAACCGAGGCGAAAAATGCGTTCATGTCGATATGAAGGATGGTTCTATGTTTCACGGTCGTTCCGATTTAAGCGCCGTCAGCGCCCAGGTCTGCTCACATGTGTTGTAGACCAACTCATAGAGAGCTTCGCCATCCGATACGGCGTAATGCATGCGAGCAACTTCGCCGAGCCGGTCCTGCCAGAAATAGGTGGTTTCCTTGACTTCATGCTTGCGGCGGCCCAGTTCAAACCACTTGGGGGTCAGTCTGCCGCCGGGAGAGAATATTACGGCTACACGGATAGGGATACAGGTCGACTCCATGACCTACTCCACACTGCGGATCAAGCCTATCATTTTGCCGACGATAGTCACTTCGCCCTGTCCTGGGCGGATTACAACCGGCTCGTAGTCAGGGTTGGCCGGTTGCAGCAGGATATGATCGGTTTCGCGGAAGAATTGCTTGAGGGTGGCATCTCCGTCCACCATGACCGCCACAATCTCACCGTTGTCGGACACCTGCTGAGGGCGGATCAGTACGGCATCGCCAGGCAGGATTCCCTTGTTGATCATTGAATCCCCCTCAACCCTGAGGAAGTAGCAGCCCTCACCCTTGATTAGGCTGTTATCCACGCTCAGATAGCCGGTGATGTCTTCAATAGCAGGCTGCAAAAGGCCGGCCCGGATTTTCCCAACAATCGGCAGCGAGACGGTAGTTGGAGGTGATTGGGTCAGCATGATGCCGCGAGAGCTGCCGCCACGGCGACGGAGGTAGCCTTTCTTTTCCAGAGCGTCAATATGGCTTATGGCCGTAACAGTACCGGCAGTACCAATCCGGGCGGAAATCTCCCGCAAAGTGGGAGGACAGCCGTTGGCCTCGATGTACTCTTTGATAAAATCATAGACCTGCTGCTGGCGGGTTGTAAGTGTCTGCATGACGTCTCCATCTATCATCTGATATATATGTCGGATGATAGATGGAGATGGTGGATTGTGTCAAGTGGGAATAGTTGTAACTGGTTCAAACCTCGGTAATACGGGCTTTTAATGAGGCCTAATAACACCTCGCTCTTAAGTATGCCGAGCCAGCCCCAAAGGCCCCATAGTAGACAATAAAAAATAATAATAACAATAGACTCTTCTAATTACTCCTGTATATTGTTCAGAGTTACCGTATGTTTGAATAATAGAGTCAACCAGTCGCCAAAAAAAACAGCATCCACAACATTATTGCTAACAAATTTGGAGGCTTGGAATCAATGGCAAAACTGTTCCTGAGTTATTCGAGAAAAGATTTGTCGCGTATAGCTCCGATTATTGCCGGGCTGAAATCTGCGGGACACACCATTTGGGTTGACGTTGATGATGAAAGGGCTGGCGAACAATGGCGCAAACAGATTGTTGAAGCCATCGAAAGTTCGGAACGATTTCTTCTCATTCTCTCCGATAGTTCGATTACCACCGGCAACGTACGCCGAGAACTTGATATCGCGGTTGACTCTGATATACCAATCCTCCCGATTGACTTGGATCAAATCAATGTCCCCCCCGAAATGAAGTACCAATTGGCGGGGATACAGAGAATTGATCTCTCAAAAGATTTTGAAACAGGTTTAGATTCGTTGTTGACACTCTTGGAAAATAAAAAAGGTGCCATACAGGAAAGTACCACTGTCTGCGACCAGAATCATCACCTTACAAATGCTATCCCGCTAACATTCGCAGATCCAATTCCAGAGGTGACACGCCAGTTTGTCATCGGTCGTTGGCTGGTCGAACAAAAAATAGCTGGCATTGAAGGCGGCTCATTCATAGACTACTTGGATAATGGCAATTTTTCAGGTAGGCAAGAGACATTCATGGACGGCCGAGGCGAGCGTCTACATGTAAGTGGGGAGTGGAATTTCACGAAGTTGGCCAAGGACCAATTCCGCATGATACTGAAATTTGACGATGGACATCAGTGGCAGAGCACCTTCAGTGTGGTGGGCCATGACCGAATCCATAATATGGATGAAAACTATGATGCAGTGAGGGTTCCAAATTAAGCGAGGCAAATGGTCCAGAAACTAACTGATTGCCAGACTTAAAAAGAGTATGGCTGACCTCTCCATAACCGCTTCACCGATTTTGGCAGCGGATCATCTTGAAAGATTGTAAAGCCTGACTCACGCAACGCAGCTACTGCGCACCCAAATAGTAAAGAATCCGCACCCGCAGAGCGCAGCCTTTGAAATCAGCTGTGAACCGGATTTCAAGTTTGACCCTTACGGCACCTGCAGTGATCCACCTACTATGCTTTAACTTACCGATATTACATTAGAGGGTGGGTCAAGCTGGATGCCGATGGCGGGTCAATCCTCGAAGCTGATTCACACACTTAATTAAAAAAATACCTGATGCCAGCTGTCATTGAGATTGAGTTCGGGTCGAACGTTCCCACTCTCACGTCTGATGAATCCCTGATATGTGCAGACGGAGATACAACAAGCTTTGCCTCTCCGGTCAGAGCCAGCTGTTTCGTGAAAAAATAGTCAACGCCTGCAGAAGCGTGCACTCCGACCGTATTATCCACATACCGACCTCTGTCTGCATCATTCAGTAGAATATCGAGGCCGGCCCCCAGATAGGGAACTAACTGGGGCTGACTCAGGGCAAAACGGTACTGACCGCCCAGAGACAGGTTAGTCACTCCGAAATCACCGTCATTCGATTCGACAAAACTGCGGGTTACATCGATGTCTGCCGCTATGTTTTTGGTAATACCGTAGATCAATCCACCGCCAAAAACAAAGCCAGCATCTGTTTCGGTTTTACTTCCAAAGTGGTCGCCATCGGCAGGGAAAAGAACCCCCATTTTTCCTGTAATGCCGATTCTTCCTTTAATATCGTCAGCCAGTACATTGCCGACCGTCAGGGAAAGTGCTACTGTGGCACATGCCAGAACTAGAAACTTTTTCATAATAACTTCTCCAGTGAGGATGTAATGCTAGTTAGGATGCAAATCTTATTTACCCAGGACCTTCTTAACCTGACCAACCTTTCCCTGAACGTTGCCGCCCAGTTTTTCCATGCTTCCAGAAGCATGCAATTTGTTTGATACAACTGTTTTGGGCCTTATTTACCAGCCGGAATAATTTTCTTAACACCATTCACATAGTCATTGGAAATTGACTTCAGGTTGCTCTTGACCTGGCCCCGGGTGTACGACTGATACAAGTACCACCCTCCGATAAGGGCCAAAAATACCATAAGGATACCAATTATGCCGCCACGCTTGTTACGTATGGGTCTAACCAGCCATTTCATAGCAGTAACATTGTTCACAGATGTTCTCCTTCTAGTGAATACAAGTTGATTGGCCCATATCAGCTGCACTGCTGTACAACCGCCAACTACCTGATGATCATCTGGTTATTGACGCTTCTGACACCATGTATATCGCTGACGAGTTTGCTGACAAGATCTATTTCGGCCGCATTCCTGGCAGTGCCAGTCAACGTCACCACCCCGCCTTTTGTCGAGGCCATGGTATGAAGGAAGCTGGTTGAACGATGAAACAACAGCGCCATGTTGACCTGGGAATTGATGGATACGTCGTCGACATATTCACCAACTGAAGAGGGGAATGAACTATCCCCGGAATTTGAGATAATCATCTCATTTTTAACGTCGTTGACTCCCTCGATATCTCTGGCGTATTCGCTGGTCAGGTCTTTTTGAGCCTGGCTTGTTGCAGTTCCCAGCAGAGTTACATTACCATCCCTGACCTCAACCCTGGTCATCTCTGCGTTGACGCTTCGATGTAACATGAGCGTGGATTGCACTTTATCCCTGATCAGCAGATCAGAATGTGTCATGGTAGATTCCCCACCCTTGACGTTCAGCCTGTTATCCACGCTTATGACACCTGGGAGCCCCGCAACAGTCTCCATGGCCAGAGTTCTATGGGATTCCTCGGAGACGTGCCCCGTGAGAGTGACTGCACCATCTCGGGACTGGATCCTGATATCATCATGTTTGAGATAGGTCTTGAAAACATGGGATTCCCTGGCCGATGATTCGATACGCTCATCCGTCTGTGAAGCGTATACCGGCATACTGACCACCAACAGAGCGAGTGTAGCCACCAACAGGGTTGCAAAATATACTACTTTCATTGAAGTTCTCCTTGTGGTGTAGCGTTGTCAGAATCTAGCCCCGGGAAGCTGCAAAATTTCCAGCAATACCTGCTGCAACGGCCACGTCGGCGTGATTATATGTTGTATGAGTGATAAGCAACTTGCACGCCAGTCATGCCATGAAGATGTGTTTTGCGTAACAGCCTGTTATCATGCAGGTACATAGATATAAAAGCGTCGTAGAGTGAAAAGAGTTGGCAGACAATCTGTCAACTCTGACAGAACTGTTATATGCGACGGACAGGGGATATCCCGAATTTTCGGTTACAGGAACGTTCCTGCAAACGGTTGCGGGTTATTCAGGCCAGTGAAATAGCGTTTACGGGTAGACAGATTAAGCCCGGCATACACCTGGCAACCGAACAGGGTCCGTTTCCACGGGGTCATGCCGAAGAATCTTTTGGATATTGCGCTGTACGAATAGGCCTGCCTGTTCAAACGGGCGAATCCGGAAATAAGCTCGTCAACCGTCATGCCCTGTGGCTGGAAGAGCAGCGTATCCGGAGGGTAGCCCCTGAGCCACCAGTCATCGGCAAACAGCCGTCCTTCATCCTGCAGACGCGTGTACAACCGCGTTCCCGGATAGGGGGTGAGAATCCTCAGCTGGGCGCAATCCATATGGCTCTTCATGATAAACTCATAAGTCTGGTCAAATACATCTTTGTTCTCGTAATCGAAACCGAACACAAAACAGCCCAGAATCCCGAATCCCTCAGCATGAAATCGATGCATGGCTTCATAAAAATCAATCTTCAGGTTCTTGATTTTATTCACTTCTTGCTGTGTGTCACTCTGCACCGATTCGAATCCGATCAAAAGCCCCAGGCACCCTGCCCGTTTCATCAATCCCAGCAGTTCCAGATCTTCAGCCAGCGACACGGTGCCCTGTGCCAGCCATTGCCGCTTGAGAGGAATCATTTCAGTAAAAAACTGCTTGGCGGCTTTCCGGTTCAGGGCCAGAGCGTCATCAACGAAGAAAAGATGGGGAGAATCAATCGACTCGATTTCCCTAATCACCTCTTCTACCGGCCTGACCCGGTACTTCTGCCCCAAGGTCTGGCCAATGCAGCAGAATTCGCAATCATTCGGACAGCCGCGTGAGGTCTCGACGCCGACCGGAATGGGAGCAAATCCCTGATTTTTGGTACCGGGCACCAGATCGCGACGTGGAATCGGCAGACCGTTAAGGCAGGATGTTGTTTCGGCCCGATAGATCTTTTGCAGCTTCCCCGCTGTGGCATCCGCCACCAGCTGCGGCCAGATGCCCTCCGCTTCACCCATGACTATTGCATCCGCATGCTGCAGGGACTCGTCAGGCAATACCGTGGGGTGGATTCCGCCCATGACCACCTTGACCCCTTTTCGGCGATAGGCGTCTCCGATCTGGTAGGCCCGTACCGCCAGCTCGGTCAGGACGGTGATGCCGACCAGATCCACCTCCTGATCGATGTCATCGGGAGCAAATGCTTCCTCCACAATGGTAATCCTGTGGCCGGGCGGCGTGAGCGCCGCAATCAGGGGAAGATTTACCCGCTGCAGCTTGAAGGGGCTGGAGATCATATCTTCACGTTGTTCATGTGGCGCAATCAGTTTTATGTTCATTGTTTCTCCTTGATATTACTCAGACAGGCCGTGAAACTCCCCAGCCGGCATTGGGCGGCGAAGGTATGCTCTTCACCGCATAATCGCCCAACCCGTACAGCGAGCCGCTCATATAGAAGCGTTCCCGGTTATCCTCTTCAGTCAAAGCGAAAATTGACGTGTCGTAGGGACGAACCCGCAGCGACGCC
>JBBQCH010000004.1:0-47116 GCA_038318485.1 Geobacterales bacterium | reverse complement strand
GCGCCATGTCGGGGCCATTAAGTGGTCAGCAATAATGTCAACCCAAAGAAATGATGCTCCTGCGACCGAAGCGTTTGACTATCTGCAAAACCATAATGTTGCGACTCTGGCCAGCGGGGCTGATGGTGATATCTGGGCCGCTGCGGTATTTTATGTCAACGACGGTTCAATCCTTTATTTCCTGTCAGCACCAACCAGTCGTCATTGTCTGAACCTTGCGAAAAACCCGCGTGTTGCTTTGACGATCCAGGAAGATTACAACGATTGGCCGGATATCAAAGGGGTGCAGTTGGAAGGGGTTGCGACCGAAATTTCGGGCAAGGAGGAAGAACTGGCCCGCAGGCTTTATGGAGAGAAGTTCCCGGTGATCGGCATGCTTGGGAAAGCGCCGGCGGCCATCGTCAAGGCGCTTGCCAAGGTGCGCTGGTACAAGGTTGTCCCCGATCACCTGTATTTCATTGATAACTCGGTAGGTCTGGGGCACCGTGACGAAATTCCTCTCCATGACACCATCGGATGAATGCTGGATAAACCTGAAAAAGGCACTTGAATAAGCCGGAAAAGGAGATCTGCCATTGACGCGCTGACAACACGAATTATTGAGATAATCCGGCAACCGCAAATGGCTGCCTTGGCTACCGTCACCGGGGATGGCAAACCGTGGGTGCGCTATGTCTTCATTGCCGGAAGTGAGGACATGACCATTCGCATCGCAACCTATGCAAGCTCCCGCAAGACAGGTCAGATCAGCATCAATCCTGAAGTTCACCTGACTTGTGGCGTCAGCGATCCGGCTGATATGCGGTCATACCTGCAGATTCAGGGGCAGGCTGAATTTGTCACCGACGCAGTTGAACGCTACGGCTTCTGGAAAGACTCGCTCAAGAACTATTTTAAGGGACCGGATGATCCCAATTACGGGATAATTGTCATCAGACCGTATCGCATAGAACTCTGCTCTCCTGGTGTGGAATTGCCTGAAGTGTGGTCTTGCTGATGGACGATTGTTGCCCATGACAGCACTGGAAGGATATCTGGTGAGCGGCCAGGGTCGGGCTTCCGATTTTACCGGTAAGGACTGGGTGCGACGCCGGCTGATTGAGCTGGCCGGCATTGATCCCCATCCCGGCACACTCAACCTGGAGTTGAGGGACGATATGAGTCGCACAATCTGGCAAAGTTGGCGCGGCCTGCCAGGCTGTGCCATCGAGCCCCCCTCCAGTGCCTTTTGCCGCTCGCGCTGCTACCCGGTGCGAATTGCCGGCGGCGTTCCCGCTGCAGTGCTGCTGCCGGAAATTGATGGTTATCCCGAAGACAAACTGGAAATCGTCGCCGCGCTGCCGATACGACAACATCTGTCGCTGGGTGACCAGGCGCGCATCAGGGTTGAACTATGCGGCCCTCTTGTTGCCAGGGCGGTTTTGTTCGATATCGATGGCACCCTGGTTGATTCGGTGGGGGCCTACATAAAGGTTGCGCAGATCGCCGCCGAGCAATACGGATTCGAAGTGACCGGGGAACATGTGCGTCGGGCGCTTGTCACCGGGATAAACTTTTGGAAATGTCTGATCCCGCCGGATCAGATTGATGGTGATGCCGTAGTAAAATCGATGGCGGCACATGCTTCACGTGAATGGCCGCATGTTCTGAGGGAGTACGGCAAGGTTTTTGAAGGAGTTGTACAAACGCTGGACGCATTGAAAAGTCTAGGGATCATGCTTGGTATCGTGAGTGGCGCACGCCCGGAAGTGCTGGAGTTGCTTCGCTATGAGGGGGTGCTGGACCGCTTCGATGCGATCATTCTGGGCGCTGACGTATCCAAAGGCAAACCTGATCCGGAGGGCATCTTCACCTGCCTGGACCGGTTGGGCGTTGCGCCCGCCGAGGCGGTTTACATCGGCGACACCCCGCTGGATATCCAGGCCAGCCAGGCGGCCGGCGTTAGTGCGGTGGGCGTGCTCACCGGCGCTGGAGATAGCGCCATGCTTTCGAGATACTGTCCGGACCGCTTGATACCATCGCAGGCCGCGTTACCCGCCATAATGGGATTATCACCTGACCGCGCGGCTCAAGCGGCATGAACCACATGTTCGCAACGGCCGCAACCGGCAACAGCTGTCAGTCAGGAGTGAAGCATGTTTGGTAAGTACGGCTACATTTACGATCTGGCCAAGCCGTATTTGCAGACACGTCAAAATGATGTACATGTTGAAATCTGCTTCAAGTATGCTCGACGCTTGCTTGCGGAGGAACCGGGTGACCCGGAGATCGTGATGCCGGCTGTCATATGCCATGATCTGGGTTGGATAATGCTTTCGGAAGAATTGCAGCGGAAAGCTTTTGGCCCCATATTTGATCCTGAGTTGCGACGTATCCATGAAGTTGAAGGAGTCAGGCTTGCCCGCCAGGTTCTGATTCAAGTCGGCTATGATCCGGACAGGACCAGAGAAATTCTGGAAATAATTGATGGCCACGATTCCCGATCGGTTGCCTTGTCTGATAGCGACAAGATAGTCAAGGATGCCGATAAACTTTTCCGTTATGACCCAATTGGCGTGTCCATTGACATGCAGCGCTTCGGTATTGAGGCTTACGAATACATTCCATGGTTATCAGACCAGATTGAAGCATGTTTTTTCACAAAAACCGGTAAATGTATCGCCCGTAATGAGTTGGATGCATTGAAGTAAACATGAAAACAGTGTGAGAATTGTCAGTCAGGAGTTGTCTGGAATGATTATCTGTTAATTACAGGTTTTTTTTGTTTTCAGGGGCCGGATGACTCCGATTACGGGATAATTGTCATCAGGACTTATCGCATCGAACTCTGCTCTCCTGGCTCAACATTGCCCAAAGTCTGGTCTTATTGATCGACAGGTACCGTTCTTGACTGCACTGGAAGGATTGTGGTGAGCGGCCAGGGGGTGGCAGCCGAATTTACCGGGTGCGACGTCGCTCATTACAATCTGGCTCCGGTGGTTCAATTCGCCATTTACTTCATTGATATCCACGGCAATACTTCCGATTTTATCCATAATTTCAAAAAATCACATTGACAGTTATTTATTCTAGGTAGTATCTATATTCTTGACCGATATTGTAAAATATTTGTCTTGCCAGAATGGTTTTGTTCATCTCTATTGTCATATTTATATCTTGATTTCTCTAATTAATTGGACTATTTTAAAACACTGTTCCTATTAATTGTTATCGAGTCCTTATATGAAATATCCTGACACCACCTACCGTATTTTCGTGGCTTTATCAGCCATCATATGCCTGTGCAATTTAACAGCCTCATCAGTAATAGCCTCAGAAAAAGTTCCCCAGTCCGGCCAGCGACTTGGCCTGAGACAGGTAATCCAGGCGACCCTTGCCAAGCAGCCAGCCATAACTGTAGCCAAAGAGCAACTCCAGGTCGGGTCCGGTTTCATTAATCTGGCGTTGGCCGATTTTGACTGGAAATTTGATGCCGGTTTGACCCATGACACCAATGAGAAACCGACCGGAGCGTCGCTTCTGTATGACAGGCTCACAACCACTGCCCTGGACCTGCGGTTCAATAAAAAAACGAAATACGGATTTTCCCTTGAGCCAGGTCTCACCTTCAAGACAGCTGATGTGACAGCGGCACAGGGTTCCGGCATTGAATCTACTGCTGACAATACGTTACGACTTTTTTTCAATCTGAATGTGCCATTGTTACAGGGGGCTGGACAACAGGTCACTACCGCCAGGGAGTCCTCGGCGAGATATGACTACGAAGCAATCCGGTATGAACTGCTGCATTCCATTTCCCTTGCGGCCAGTGACACCATAATTGCCTATTGGGACTACATGGCCTCTTATGAGCGCCTCAAACATGCCCGTGCTGTTGAGAAACGTGCCGGCAGCGTTGTTGTCAACACCGAATCGCTGGTAAATGCGGATGAAATTCCCAAGGCTGAACTTGTCGCTGCTCAGGCGAATCATCTCGAAAAGAAAATTACCCTGGAGAATGCGGAACTGACTCTCATTGAGGCCAGGCAAAAGCTGGGGTTGGTTTCCGGCGCCGCTGCAGATGAAACCGGTTTGCAGCAGCTTCCGACGGATCCATTGCCGATCATTACGCAAACCAGTGCCAAAAATGCACTGATCTCCCGCAAAAACTTTATAGAGTACGCATCCAACAGCAGGGGAGACCTTCTAGCTCTTAACCAGAAGACGAAGGCCCTTGAACTGCTGTTGCTTGCCGCTAATGACGCAACGAACCCTAAGCTGGATCTCATTATGGGAATCGGCTACGACGGTTATCAGACTGGGCATCAGGTTCAGCGTATCGTACAAACAGTTGAGTACCGGCAGAAGTCCCCGGATTGGTCCATAGGCCTGCGGTTCTCGTTCCCGATCGAAAATCATGGTGCCAAGGGTAGTCAGGCAATAGTCCAGGCCCAGTTGAACCAAGCCAGAATCCGGCAATTTGATATGAGGAGAACCATCGAGACCTCTATAAATACTGTTTTGCTAAGTATGCAGAATATCGCGCGAGAGATTGAAAAAACCGACCAAACAGTAACCGCCTACCAGAAATCAGTCGAAAACGAACAGGAGAAATACCTGATGGGTGAATCCACCCTTTTCGACCTTCTTTTTATGCAGGACAAGCTCGAATCAGCACAGTTGTCACGGATTGACGCCCAGTACCGCGGAGCAGTCCTTTTAACGCGGCTTCAATTTGAATCGGGAAAAATGCTCGACTGTCGTACCACTGAATGCGAATTCAACGCCAATTCGGCTGCTGTACTTATCGAACCGCCAAAAAGGATATACCCGTAATGGCCCAAAAAGAGATTTTCCGAAAAGTGAGTCTGGAACGCCTTTCCTCACCCGAAAAGCTCGATATGCTGACTCAGGTTACCACTCCAACCGGCTGGCTGGCTCTGATCGCTATGGGGCTGTTGATTCTGATGGCTGTTGCCTGGGGGTGGGCCGGGTCCATACCGGTGACGGTCAAAGGAGAAGGGATGCTGGTAAACCGTGGCGGCGTCACCAATGTGGTGTCTCTTGGTTCTGGACAGGTAACGGATATCTTCGTCAAAACCAATGACTCGATCAAAGTTGGTCAGGTCATTGCCCACATTGCTCAACCATTAGCAATCACCGACATTGATAACTCCAAAAAAGAGCTATCGGAAATGAAAAACCAGCACGAGAAGATATCTCTGTTTGCCAGAAAAAATCTGGATCTGCAATTGAACGGTTTGGCCGCCCAAAAGGAGACAATCCTGCATTCGATTAACGGCCTGGAAAAGAAGGGGGATTTCTACCGGTCTCAACTGGATAAACAGCTTAAATTACGAGATAAAGGGTTGATTGTCCCTGTTAAGGTAGAAAATACCCGTCAAGAACTGACCGGAATAACAGAGCAGATAGAATCACTCAGGGTAAAACTGGCAGAAATCCGGACATTGGAGAATCTTTCCCGAAATAATGCTGGGGACTCTATTCAGCAAAGTACGAACAGGATTAAAAATCTTGAGCGAGCTATTGCGGCCATGAGCAACAAGGTTACCACTGAAACCAACGTGGTCAGTACCATTGCCGGCAAGGTGGTAGAGATAAAAACCTCCCGGGGGGCCGTGGTTGGAGCCGGCACTTCCATTATCAGTGTCGAGCAGGGAGAAAAACATATCGAGGCGGTCATTTACATATCAGAGTCTGATGGAAAAAAGATCAAGGAAGGAATGGTTCTGGATGTAATTCCTTCTTCCGTCCGCAAGGAGGAATTCGGCAGCATGGTCGGATCAGTGATCTCGGTGTCCGAATATCCTACCTCTGCGGTTGGTATTCTGACGGTGCTGGGCAACGAACAGCTGGTGCAAAGGCTCATAAAAAATGGCGCACCCTACACGGTGTATGTGAAGCTGCAGCCGGACAGTTCCTCTCCCAACGGCTTTAAGTGGTCATCCGGAAAGGGGCCTGCCACTCCCATCGTCAGCGGCACTCTTTGCCAGGCGGATATTACCGTGGAAAAAAAGAGACCCCTGGAAATGATCATCCCTTACATGAAGCGAAATATGGGGAACTGATTGATACAATTTAAACTGCGAAAACGGGTCAAAACCCCGACGATCCTCCAGATGGAGGCTGTTGAATGCGGAGCCGCCGCTTTGGGGATAGTTCTGGCCTATTGGGGCAGATATGTTCCGCTGGAGGAACTCAGGGTCCGCTGCGGGGTTTCCCGCGACGGGAGCAAAGCGAGTAATGTCCTCAAGGCAGCCAGGCACTACGGTTTGTCGGCGAAAGGATTCAGCAAGGAGCCAAGCGCACTGCCTTCTCTGCCGTTGCCGATGATTGTATTCTGGAATTTCAATCACTTCCTCGTCGTTGAGGGGTTCGGCAAAGACCGTGTCTACCTGAATGATCCGGGGTCAGGACCCAGGCAGGTTTCTACGGCAGAGTTCGACGAAAGCTTCACCGGCGTAGTGCTGCTGCTTGAAAAAACTGAAGCGTTCACCCCCGGTGATGCGCGCCCCTCTCTTTTTGGCTCTTTTATCAAACGCCTTGCCGGTTCGAGCGATGCCATCCTGTTCCTTTTTATAGCCAGCCTGATTGCCATGATTACCGGACTCATCATCCCTACCTTCAGCAGAGTTTTTGTCGACAATATCCTGATCGGGGGAATGGACGGGTGGCTCAAGCCGCTGCTTCTTGGAATGGGCCTTACCGCCTTGGTGCGCGGTGCGGCAACCTGGCTGCAGCAGCACTACTTGATGCGGTTCGAGATAAAGCTCTCTGTTGCCAGTTCATGCGCTTTCGTCAACCACATCCTCAAGCTGCCAATGGATTTCTTTTTCCAGCGTTACTCCGGTGAGATCAGCAATCGCATCTCCATCAACAGCCAGGTGGCCCAAAAACTGGCCGGGGCTGTTTCCACCAACCTGCTCAACCTGTTTCTGATCCTCTTTTACCTGGTGATCATGTTTCAGTATGACGTGGCAATGACCCTTACCGGCGTGGCAGTGGCCTCCCTTAATGTGGTGCTGCTCCGCTTCGTGTCCCGCAAGCGGGCCGACTGCAGCCAGATGCTGCTCCAGGAAAAGGGCAAGTTGTTCGGCAATGCCATGAGTGGTCTGCAACTGATCGAAAATCTGAAGGCAACTGGCAGTGAAGATGATTTCTTTGCCAAATGGTCAGGTCAGTTTTCCAAAGTGCTCAATGGCGAACAACGTCTGGCAGCAACTTCCCTGTCTCTCAACACCCTTTCACCGCTCCTTACCGCTTTCAACACAGTAGCTATTCTGAGCATGGGCGGCTTCAGGATCATGGACGGGCATATGACGATTGGCATGCTGGTCGCTTATCAGAGCCTGATGGCGAGCTTCATGGGACCGGTGAACCAGTTGGTCTCCCTGGGAGGGACACTGCAAGAGCTCAAGGGGGACATCAACCGACTTGACGATGTTCTCCGCTACCCACCGGATCGTCTGCTGCAAGATGATGCTATTGATCCCAAGCCCCATCCGAGCCGATCGAAACTGACCGGAGAAGTTGAACTCGTTAACGTGACCTTCGGCTACAGCCGGCTGCAACCGCCTTTGATTGAAAATTTCTGCCTCAAACTACAGCCAGGCATGCGCGTAGCTCTGGTGGGGGGCTCCGGCAGCGGCAAATCAACAATCGCCAAAATGATTTCCGGACTGTTCGAGCCCTGGAGCGGCGAAGTCAAGTTTGATGGCGTGCCGCGCACCGAACTTCAGCGGGGGATAATCTGCAACTCTCTTTCAGTGGTGGACCAGGACCTGTACCTCTTTAAGGGGAGCATTAAAGACAATCTCACTCTCTGGGATGAAACCATTCGGGAAGAATCCATTATTAATGCGGCAAAAGACGCCTGCGTTCACGATATCATCGCCTCACGTGCAGGCGGGTATGACGCCGAAGTCGGAGAAGGCGGCAAAAATTTCAGCGGCGGCCAGTTGCAGCGGCTAGAAATAGCCCGGGCCCTGACGATCAACCCGACCATTCTTGTATTGGATGAGGCGACCAGCGCCCTTGACGCGACTACCGAGGTGCTTGTTGAAAACAACATCCAGCGACGCGGCTGTTCCTGCGTTGTCGTCGCCCATCGATTGAGCACCATCCGTGACTGCGATGAAATCATCGTCCTGGAGGGAGGACGGGTTATCGAGCGTGGCACCCATGATGAGTTGATAGCAGTCGATGGCCATTATGCCCAGCTAGTGGCAACAATGTGATTTTTTAGATAAGAATTTGACTGTTTCTTTAAGGATACCAGTGAGCTCTACACTGCAGGAAATATTCAGAACCAAGGGGAGGTCCGTACAGCTGGGCCCCAACAGGACAGCCTCGCCTGAATCCGGGACCTGTGCATACTTTGTTGAACAGGGGCGGGCCGCAATTTTTTCGGTGCCGCTTGTTGCCGGCGCTATCGCCGGCGCGAGACGCTATCTGTGCAGCATCTCTCCTGGCGAACTGTTCATTGCCCGTGTCAATAATGACGTCACAGGCAATGTCATTGTGGTCTCGGGGGCCAGTGATACGTCCATTCTGGAAATAGGTTTTCAAGATTTACTGAACCTGACGGCAGAAGTTGGGGCGTTGGAATCCGGAGCAGAGAAGCTTGACATTTTTCTGGCGACCCTCTCTGCAGCTCTACCCAGCCTTCAGCACCCCAAACAGTTGCAGCTCGATCTTTCCGGAATTACTGTATCGAACCACAGGATTGGCCAGGGAGAAAATTGCTCATGCCTGACTAACATTGCCTGGATTGAGGTGCTCTCAGGTTCACTTGCTTTTCTGGGAAACCGCCACGATGTTATGCCCGGTTCAGGCCTGTTTCCGCTGGCACCGTCATCATGGGTTGCAGCGATCGATGATACCGAGTTTTCTTCTGCTGCAACAATGGATGTCATTCGTGCAGGCACAATCATCCAGGCAGTAGAGAAGTTCCTCGATACCGCCTTACAGATCATTGCCGCTGATGAACAGGTCCGCAGCGACACTGACCTGAAGGTCCTGCAGAAAAGGAAGGAGCTGGATGCCGCCGGTGTCGAGGAATCCCTTTCCCGCTTTTCCCGACTGCTTACCCCATCGAAGGAAATTAGCGGGGTTCACTCTGCCACCCCCTTGCTGGCTGTTTTTTCCCTGGTATGCCGCCATTTGGGCATGACTATCGACTTTTCACAGTATACTGATTCTGACCCAGACGATTCTATTGATGACCAGTTGCATAAAATTGCCAATCTGGCAGGCATTCGCACCAGAAAGGTAACTCTTGAGGATGGATGGTGGAAAAAGGATTGCGGTCACCTGATCTGTTTCGACAAAGAGGGTGGCGCACCCATAGCCCTCATTTACCAGCCCAGCGGCTGTTACCGCGCCTACACTGCAGTTCCAGGAGAATCGTTGCTGGTATCCCGTGAGAATGCTGATTCCTTTCGTTTCTTTGCTTATATGCTCTACCGCTCTTTTCCGGACACGATCATCACCGGTCGCGCGCTGCTCAAGTTTGCGTTGAGCGGCATCCGGAAGGATTTGGGCATGGTCATCGTTATGGGGATTTGCGGAAGCGTTTTGAGCCTGACAGTGCCGGTTGTATCCGGAATCATATTTGATACGGTCATTCCCCAGGCCCAGCATGGCCAGATGTGGCTTCTGTGTGTTGCACTGATACTTTGTGCAATAGGGGCGACGGTGTTTGACCTGACCAAGCAGATCTCCATGTTGCGCATCGAAAGCAGAATGGATATGCATGTTCAGGGTGCCGTCTGGGACCGTTTGCTGAAACTGCCGCCGCCCTTTTTCAGAAAATACAGCGCTGGCGATCTGGCCGATCGTTCCATGGGGATAAGTGCAATACGGCAGGCTTTTTCCGACACCATCAGCGAAAGTCTCCTTGCGGCTGTATTTTCGGTCACCAGTCTGGCCTTGCTGTTCTACTACAGCTACAGTCTGGCCCTGATTGCCATTGCAACCGCTGCCGGCGCCGTCGTCATCATTACGTCCCTCGGGTTCATTCAGGTCCATTTCCAGAAGAGAATCGCCGAACAACGGGGTGCTCTTTCCGGCAAGGTGCTTGAAATAGTTTCGTGTATTGCCAAGTTCCGTATTGCCGGCGCGGAAAACAGGGCGTTTTCACGCTGGGCCGAAACATTTTCAAGCCAGCAGCAGATTGTTATGAAAGCGCGCTACACTGGCAATCTGGTCAATGTTTTTTCTGAAATATTTCCGGTCGTCGTCAGTATGGCAATTTTCGGGACAATTATAAGCGTTGCCCGCTCCGCTCCCATGAGCATCGGCAGCTTTCTGGCGTTCAGTGCTGCATTTGTCCAGTTTATCTCGACCCTCATGACTCTGGGTATGAGCATTGTCTCCATCAGCAGCATCATTCCCAGTTATGAGCGTTGCAAACCTATTATCGAATCCCTGCCGGAAAGGGATGCCGCCAAGGAACATCCGGGCAAACTCAAGGGTGACATTGAAGTCAGCGGAGTATCGTTCAAATACAATGAATCGAGCCCGCCCATCCTTACTGATATTTCTCTCAAGGCATTTCCTGGAGAATTTATCGCCATCGTCGGTTCGTCCGGTTCTGGGAAATCCACTCTCGTCCGATTGCTGCTCGGTTTTGAAAAACCTGAATCCGGCTGCATCTTCTATGACGGCAAGGATCTTGACCGGCTCGATGTGCATCAGGTTCGCCGACAGACCGGAGTTGTTCTGCAGAACGGCAAGTTGATCTCGGGGGGGATTTTCGATAACATCATCGGCTCTCTCAACCTCACCATAGATAATGCCTGGAAAGCCGCCGAAATGGCTGGACTGGCAGAGGATATCCGAAATATGCCGATGGGAATGCACACCTTCATTTCCGAAGGGGGCGGCAACCTTTCCGGAGGCCAGCGGCAGCGCCTCTTGATTGCCAGAGCACTCATCAGCCAACCGGCAGTCCTGATCTTTGATGAAGCGACCAGCGCCCTGGACAATAAAACCCAGGCAATTGTTAATCAAAGCCTCGAATCTCTCCGGGTTACCCGCATCGTCATAGCGCACCGGTTGAGCACAATCATTAATGCAGACAAGATCTTTGTCCTGGACAAAGGCAGGGTAATCGAAACAGGCAGGTATGATGAACTTATGCAACTGAACGGCATGTTTGCTGATCTGGCAAGGCGACAGGTAGCTTGAAACTTTTCTGTAATAACTTTCTATGAAACGATCGGTGCTATGACACGTCTATACGATACAGATGAGTTTTCTTTTGAGGCGATCTTCCGAACTCACGGCAAGGAAATATACAAGTTCCTATACCGCCTGAGTGGCAGCCAGCATGACGCCGAAGATCTGATGCAGGATACTTTCCTGTCTATCATCAATAAGCTGCCGACATTCAAAGGTGATAGTTCGCTGAAAACCTGGATTTATTCGATCGCTCTCAACAAGTTCCGGGACAGTCACCGCTATGGAAAATCCCGGAAAAATGATTCGTTGTCTGGAAATGAAAAAGCCTCACACAATAACCCGCATAACGAACTTGTGGCGCAGGAAACCCGGGAACGGGTAAAAAAGGCCTTTTACTCCCTGCCGGAACAGCAGCAAACGGCTTTCGCTCTGGTTCGCTTTGAAGGAATGGCTTATAAAGAAGCGGCACAAGTCGTCGGGACGACTGTAGACACCATCAGGATGAGAGTCCATAGAGCCCACCAGATTCTGGCTGAACAACTGAGAGACAAATAAGATGAATGAAAGCGAATTGGAAAAATATCTGAACTCTGTAACAGACAAACTTTGTGGTCAATTACTGCAAGTTTGCACTCCAAATCATCTGTCTCCAGAGGCTGAGCAAAAAGCCGAACAGCTGAAATATGTCTGGGAATTAATGCACTATATCGACGCACCTGATCCTGACGATGCTACAATGGAAAGGCTTTATCAGGGAGTACTTGACCAATTGGAAAATGGTGAGATTGATGAAGATGAACTTGATCAGGTTGTCGGAGCAGGAAAGCCTAAAGATCCTCCAACAAGTGAAGAATAGGCGATCAATATGAGAAAAGTGTTGTACATCCTCGGACAGTTGACCGACCGGGACGTTGAGTGGTTGGGGGCAAGCGGCAAAAGGCGCACCGTTGCTCAGGGTGAAACGATCATCACCATGGGGAAACCGCTTGATTCGATCTTCTTTCTCCTGTCCGGCGAGATGTCGGTACTGGTGGAGGGTATCGGTGAAATTGCCCGCCTGAAGTCTGGAGAAATCATGGGCGAAATGTCTCTTATTGACGCCAGTCCTCCTTCGGCGACAGTAGTAGCTGTTGCCGATTCCAAGGTGCTGGAAATCTCCAAGCGCAAGCTCTATGATAAAATGTCCTCGGATATTGAGTTTGCCGCTCATTTCTACCGGGCCATAGCCACCTTCCTGTCCGATCGGTTGCGCAAAACCGTCAGCAGGCTTGGGTATGGCGAAACGGTTAACCTTGATAATCAGGAAATGCAGCCGGACGAACTGGATTCAAATATTCTCGATAACGTTTTTCTGGCCGGCGGCCGTTTTGACCGAATGCTGAAAACGCTGATGGGAGATGAGTAGCAGCGGTCATTTCAGCCCGTATCACCTTGAGTAACAGATTTTTTGAAAATATCATGCTTATTTAGAAAATATTTTGAAACAAACGCAATTCCGTTACGTCCAAATAAATGAATAGACTTACAGTCTGCGGACGTCAGCAGGCAAACAAATTGACTAGCATTGTGGAGTCACAGCAGACACGGTAAACAACCAGTTAAGCAATAGTCCGCTATCTTAGGCCGTAGCGGGATATTGAACGACCAGGCCTGCACATCTAAAAGGAGCATGAAATGACAGATCCAATTAAAACCGATGAAACAAAGAAGAATGATGAGAAAGAAATATCTGATACAGAACTTGAGAATGTTGCTGGCGGTAGGCCTATGGCAGGGGGGTACGGTACACTTGACTACAAAACAATGACATCCCATGGCGGTGATTAGTTGAAGTCGAGGATGTGGGTAACCTCTCGATTTGCTGTCTGGAGCGGCAATTTACAGGGGTTACCCGCATACTCTTCGATCAGGAATCAGTTTTATTTACCATAAACGATTAATCGCAGATGGATGTGCACCATTGATTCTTATACTATCAGGCACTGACGACTATGTTGCACAAGCCATCCTTTCCAGACTGCAATTATGCGGACATCCTGCGCAATTGCTGGACTTCCAGTTTTTCCCCAACAGAGACCGAATTGCCTACGCACTCTCCTCGGAGGGCCAGGTATCGAGCTCTTATCGGCTTGACGGCATGGAGATCACTCTCGATAACGTCACTTCGCTACTTTGGCGTAGACCCGCAAACGTAGCGGCTTCGCAGTCACTCATCGACCCGGCCGTCAGGAGCTATATTGAAACCAGTTCGGAAGAGGTTCTGGAAGGATTGTTTCAGGATCTTGACTGTTTTCAGGTACCCGCCAGCAGATTTGTTACTAAAAACGCATACGCCAAAATTCCTCAATTGACCTTAGCTGCAAAGCTGGGCTTTAATCTTCCTGTTACCTTGATTACCAACGATCCGGACGAGTTTCTAGAATTTTACCGCCAGCATAAAGGGCAGGTCATTACCAAGACCGCTTCTGTTAAAGCTGAGTCCTGGGTTGGGCCGATGGGCACAGGCTATGCTCGAATGGTTCGCCCCCGTGACGTAATTCACTTTCGTGATGTGCATCTGTGTCCCCTGATAGCCCAGGTCTATGTGAAAAAAGCGCTGGAAGTCAGGGTTACGGTTGTAGGCGGTGATGTCTACGCAGCGGGGATTCATTCCCAGGCCACACGCAGAACCTCCATTGACTGGCGACGTTACGACCGGAACAATACACCGCATGATATTCATGAACTCCCTCCCGAAGTTGCCGGGTTGTGCCTGTCTTTGGTAAGGTCTATGGGGCTGGTCTATGGGGCGATTGATCTGATACTGACGCCGGAAGGGAAGTATGTATTTCTGGAAATAAATCCAAATGGACAGTACAAGTGGATCGAAGATCTAACCGGACTTCCGATCACTGATAGAATTGTTCGCTTGCTCGTGGAACATGCGTAACCGGGAGATGAATATGCAGAAAACAACAGTTGCGCCCCCTCTATCGGTTGCAGAACAAGGCCGGATTTTTAACTTTGTAAAGCAGATCAACATGGAACAACTGGACGGGCAGATGGTACGGGAGAGATTGCGTCAACTTCAATTGGCCTTGCCACATGCGTCCCTGGAAATTGTTTCAGAAACTGAGAATATCGGGGGTGACGTCACCTATTGCCTCCTGATGACGCACGGGGAATCCGTATATTCATTAAGTTGCAGCAGACAGAATGTGCTGCCCTGGCAATTGCGTGGAGCTACAAACGCCGAAGCTAACGAGTTGCTGACGGTTAATGGCTATAAAGTGACCGTAGAAAATGCCGTCCATCTTCTCGACTTCATCTGGGAAAAAGAGGATCTTGCCGCTCGGATGATTGAGATGGCATTACTTGCGCAGGAAGCAGAAAAAAGACCTGCCAATTTGTCCGAACGTGAGTTGGCGGATGCGCTCCTGCGATTTTACAGTGACCGGAGCTTGCAGACCATACAGGCACAAGCCGGATGGCTTGATAACAAAGGGCTTACAGAACCAAATCTAACCAGGTTACTGGAAGCGGTGCTGCTGAGGCGTAAGTGTGAGAGATCACTGGTCGAAGAGCAATACAAACTTGAATTGAGGGATCATACTCAGGATTATCTGGGTGTTAGAGTCATGCAGACGACCATTCCCGACTACTGTCTGGGCGAAGCGGAGAGGCTGATACAGATACATGCTCAAGGGAAGAATCTTTCATTTATTGTCAACGAGCTGGCACGCAGCATCTCGTTCCGCCATCCCTTCAGGATCGACTATGCTGAACTATTCCGCCATGATTTGGATTCTCATGCTGACGATGTATTCGCGAAAGCCGAGGGCAATCTACTCGTTATAAGCATGCCATCGGGGGAAGTCCGGTTGATTGAAATAGTTGCCATAGAGTCGAAGATTTCAAAGGCAACCCTGGAACGACGCATTATGCATAAGCTTATGAATCAGTGGTACCTGAAACAGCGACGCTCAGCCAGAATTGAATGGCATTGGGGAAAATCTGGGTGAAAACGTTGTCAGGTGCCGGGGTGAAGACACTCAACTGATCGGCGAAGGCAACTTCGCAGTGAAACTCGATAAATATTGTTGTGATTGCCATAGTTCTCTGAGCTCCGAAAGCCAGCGCGCCTCAATTGCCCTTTGATGATATTCAAGAGCCGAGAGTTTAGCCTTTGCCCCAAGCTTTTCCCGCAGGGCCGGATTGTGTCGCAGCTGGCGCATCCATGCCACCGTATCTTCGGGAATCGGCTCGGCCCAGCGCGCATCCAGGCCAATAACTTCTGGACGGAAAAATTCATAATGACCTGATACGGGTATGAGCCGGTAGCGAAGCAATGCACTGTTCGTGTGATTCATGAAACTGAGATTACCGGACCACCCGGTCGCGATAACCGGTTTACCCAGTCTCATGGATTCCAGCATGCCCAAGCCAAGCCCTTCGCCGCGATGAAAGGACAAATAGACATCAGCGCAGGCGTAGAGAGACAGAACCTGGTCATAGCTCATCGGTTCAAGCTTGAGACTGATCCGGCCATCACCATGCGCAAGTTCTAGCAGTCGCTGCGCAACCTTCTGGCCCATAGATGTCGTAGTATTGTTAAGTCGGATCACAAGACGTACATCAAGGTCATTTACAGGAAAAGCTGCCCGAAAAACCGTAACCAGATCCTCGGGATTTTTTCGGGCAGGATCGGAATTTGGATCGAGGCTCGCGACAAATACAACCGCTTCATCGGGAACCCCAAATTTCCTCCGATCTTGAAGTATGTTGTTCGGCAAATCAAGCGGATACTGTCCGGCCAGCGTTGGAGTCATCGGGAGGCTGTTTCGGCAGACTTCAGCTATGAAATCCGACAATGCCAGCACACCGTCAAATCGGGTGAGCATTACCTCCCAATCTGGAGGTAATCGTGATGCTTCCCACCATACGTTGATGATTTGCAAGCACTCGTTGGCAAGAAACGCCGGGTTGTCATTAAAGAAGGATGGGAGCAAGGCGATGGGCAGCACATACAAATTAATCGGGTAGACTAATTGTTCAGGGTCGGTTACCACATGATCCGCATATTTGGGATCGTCATCTGAACTACCCCAGGCGTACGGTACATTGTAGACTGAGAATGGTACCTCTTTTAACTTCAGCAAGTTGGCGATGGCACGACTGGCAGCACTTAAACCGATACCGCCCGTTAGATTCCCGATCAGGTTGATTCCAAACGTCTGAAGCTGAGTGCCTCCATTATGAAGGCTCATGTTGGGGATCATGGATAGTCCTTTGAAGAGAGACGTACTGATAGTATCAACAGAGTCAACCGTTTTGCGTGCGAACATTTAACGATTACTTAAAGTAGCAATCAAAAAGGAGCTGATCATAATTTTAGTAAACGATGTATCCAACCTAGAACCTGATCTTACGGTAATTAATAATAACAAGCAAACGCTTGAATTGCTTGGTTGTGGTGCAGAGCTTGAAAAACGTGGCTGTTTGGAAGAGGCGTTGGAGTGCTATGAATGGGCAATCTCCACGAAAACGGACTTTGCTTTGGCATATGTCAAAACGGGGGATGTACTGCAACGGTTATGCAGATTTGATCAGGCGCTTTCGAGTTATGATCGTGCAATTTTACTGAAAGAGGATTGCACAGAGGCACTTTTTGAGCGTGCAGCGTTGCTACAATATTTAAAAAAATATGACCAGGCGATGGATAGTTATGACAGAGCAATTGAAATTAATCCGGATTTTGCAACTGCATACTGGGGTAAATCCAATCTGAAACTGCTCCTGGGTGATTATGAACAAGGGTGGCAACTTCATGAATGGCGCTGGAAAATTGAAGCATATCGAAAAATCTATGGAAGCTATTCAGCGCCGCTCTGGCTGGGTGAACAACCTCTGGCAGGAAAGACTCTGCTGATTCATGCAGAAGCTGGACTCGGGGATACCATTCAATACTCTCGATACGTACCGATGGCGGAGGCACTGGGTGCGCAGGTGATTTTTGAAGTACCTGCGCCGCTAGTCCCGTTGATGTCGACTTTGGGAATCAACGTTAAGGTGATTGAACAGGGTACCTCTTTGCCCGACTTTGACGTGCATTGCCCTGCCATGAGTTTGCCGCTGGCATTCAGGACCACATTGACAACTGTTCCGGCCACTGTTCCTTACCTCTCGGTTGATCCTCAAAAAACAGAGCTCTGCAAACAGCGACTGGGCAATAAAACAAAGCCCAGGATCGGAATAATTTACACTGGCATGAATGGCAGGGATCTGGAATCCAATCCCGCCACAAAACGCACTATTCCGCTCGAATTATTATACCCGCTCTTTCAATTGCCACTGGAGTTTCATCTGATGCAAAAAGACATTAGACCTGATGATACTGCTGCCTTGGCAAACATCGATCAACTTCAGGTACACAACAAATATTTGAAAGATTTTTCAGATACCGCTGCACTTGCTCAAGAAATGGATTTGGTCATTTCAATTGACACTTCAGTAGCACACCTTGTCGCTGCACTCGGACAACCGGTCTGGGTGCTACTCCCTTTTTCTACAGACTATCGCTGGACGAGGGAAGGAGTCAGGACACCATGGTATCCCTCTGCACTTTTGTTTCGCCAGTCTGCAATTGGCGACTGGTCTGCAGTAATATCCGACGTAGTTCATCAACTTCAACGATTGATATTTTAGATTCTCCAGGCACTATTCGATTTTGAAAAGTGACTTCCAAATACTTAATTATGGTCAGAAAATGAAAATTACAATCGGAATAACAACATTCAACCGGCGCGAACTTCTTCAGTTAACAGCGTCATCCCTAGCTCGTTCTGCGTCCCTGGACTCTTGTAGAATCCGTGTATATGACGATTGCAGCGATCAACTTACTACTGATGAAATCAGAAATATGTTCCCCATAGATGTGGATATCATCCAGAGAGAGAGAAATCTTGGTTCGAGCGAGAACATTCGGAGAATGTATGTTGATTTTCTGGAGACCGGAGATGATGTGCTTGTTAACTGCGATGCTGATCTACTTTTTCGCGGGGACTGGATTAAAATCGTAACTACACTGTTGCCACACACTGACGGAATTCTCAGCCTCTACAACTCAGCACTCCATCCAAGTATGGGTGAATTGCGGATACTCGAAACCCCAGTTATAGAAAAGGAACACCTTGGATCTGCAGGGACGGTTTTTTCTCGGGATATAATTGTGGAAATTGTACGCAATGTCCCTTCTACCCGCGGTTATGACTGGGCCTGGTCGCACTTTCTGAAAAATGAAGGAAAAAGGCTCCTCTGTATAAAGGATTCATATATCCAGCATGTTGGGCTTGTTGGCGTCAACTGCGGCAGAGGAATCGTCGATTATGGTCTTGGTTTCATTCCGCAGGACGACTGGACAACACAGCGCAATTTCGAATTCAACGAAAGACTTCTCGAGGCAATGTCACGAATGATTGATGAATACAAGGCCTTCATTTATTCTCACACTTGGTCAGAACGTCCGAAGAACGATATCGGAAACGGTTGATAATAAAAAATGGGCAGATTAGAAACGATCTTCTTTATTATTCGTCTAATCAACAAATGACATGGACGGCGCTTGAAAATCATCGCCGTTTCAATCATATTTTATTCAAAAGGAGAATAAATCTATGGCAAATCAAAAACCAAAACCGCTGAAAGATATCACGGGGAAGGACATTCTCTCGGATGCCGATCTTGACCAAGTTGCCGGTGGTATGATGATGGCCGGTGCCAGATGTAAATGCAAAAAAGATAATTCCGGAACCAAAGATGGGCAAATAGCTGAAGAGACCAGCTGTGGCTGATTGATGGGTGGGTTTATCTCTGGCTGTAAATGTAGCTGCAAAAGAAACAATGACGCCAACAGGTTTGGATTATCGGAAGAGGGATCCTGAATAATGCCGTTCTCTTCAAGTTATGCATGCTGCTCTTTGTTAAACTCTTTAAGAAAGGGGCAGTATGCATAATCCAGGATACGTTACGTTTACTGTCGGCAACAGCTGTTTTCTATATGACAGTGCTACAAACGGCATTATTGAAATCAAAAGTGAGGTAAGGGCTATCCTCAATGATTACTTCAAACTTGAGCGTCATGATCTGATCAAAGCGCACCCCGAAATTCCTCTAGAAACAATCGATCGGGCCATATCGTATCTTGACACGGCTGTTAATGCCAGCGGAATGCTGAAACCGCTTGAGCCGATTACGTATTTTTCTTTGCTTGATCACGCTCAGTATTGCCAGAAAATAAAAGCTGACCTGACTCAGCTCCTTCTGAATGTAACAGAAACCTGCAATATGGCCTGCCATTATTGCAGCCAGCGACAGCTGGATCACCAGTTAAACAAATCTGGATCAGGACGGATGTCCTGGGACACTGCCAAATCCAGCATTGACTACTTTTTAGCAAACACTTCGGCTGAGCATCAGGTCAATATCGGTTTCTACGGTGGGGAACCGCTCCTTGAGTGGCCCTTGCTAATGAAATGCATCCACTATATTCGCGAATTTCACGCTTCCCGGGACATCCGTGTCAGCTTGGTAACAAACGGCACACTACTTAACGATGAAATTTTGTCCTCACTTGTGTTGTGGGATGTATACGTACAGTTAAGTTTTGATGGCCCCCGCAGCATTCATGATGATGCGAGAGTATTTAAAGACGGTTCGGGAAGCCACAACCGCATCACATGTGAAGTGGAAAAGATACGCTCTATCTATCCTGAATATCTGATCCGCAATTTATCTTTACATGTAACTTTTAACCGGCAGCAAGATATTTTAGAGGTTTTCAGGTACTTTAACGAGGTTATACCTGATGATGTGCAGGTTTCCCTGAAATATGTTTCCGGGTTCTCTTCCGGTCCGCTGGCACTAACCCAGAAAATGGCGGTACGGCACGAAGAAAAACTCGAGCAGTTGATCGAGTACTATTTTACCGCTCTCCGGAGTGGTTCCAGATTCAGGTATGACATCTTCTGGGAGCTGTTCCTTGAACAGCTTCATCTTGTGGACCGCGTCATCGGGCCATCTCCAGAGACTTGTTGGCCAAATCATACCTGTGTGCCAGGCACCAGACGCTTATTTGTTACTCCTGAAGGGTTCTTTACCCCTTGCGAAAAACTTTGCAATACCACTTGGAATATCGGTGATTGTTCCTCCGGAATTGAGTTTTCTAAGGTTCATTCGATGTTTACCACATTTGCTGAAGGGTGCCAAAATAAGTGCCAAGGTTGCTGGGCATATCGCCTCTGTTCATTCTGTTTTCTTCATACACGAACTAAAGAAATACAAAACAGCAGTAATCGATGCACTTTGGAGCGGGAACGGATTTTAAGAGAACTCCGTCGCTTTGTTCATATCTGGACCAATGAGCCTAAGGAGTGTCATGACCATCCTGACAGTTTGCACTTTCAGGTAAGGAATCCACAATAATGGCAACAGGGTACTTGAAGTTTTCATCTGGACTAACATCCTATGTCTATGACAAATCAACCAATGGCTGTATTCCGATTGACGATACAACCGCTCATATTCTGGATGATTTCCTGATATATGGGACCGATGCCGTTCTGCAAAGATTTGTCGGTATAGCTGACCCTGCTGTACTTGGGAACTCCATAACATTTCTGCAGGAATTGAAAAATGGTCACGGTTTTTTCAGAGAACTGCAACCAATTGTTCAGACCTCTGCGTTCTCTGAGCAAAATCTTGCAGAGATACTTGACTCCACCTGTCGCCATCTTACTCTGAATATTACCGAAGCATGCAATCTCCGTTGTCGCTATTGCGTCTATGGTGGAGAATTCACCGAAGAGCGTACGCATAGTGCAAAAACGATGAGTTGGAGTGTCGCTCGTAAAAGTATTGACTATTTTCTTGCGAAAAAATGCAGCGATCAGCGTCTTACCTTTTACGGAGGGGAACCGCTCTTAAACTGGGAACTGGCCAAATTTTGCATTGAATATGTCCGAAATTCAAAAGAAGCGCGTGACGTAACCGTTAACATGGTAACCAACCTGACCGTCCTCACTGAAGAGCAGGCTTGCTTCCTGATCAGCAACGACATCCATCTTCATATCAGCCTTGATGGTCCTGAAGCTGTTAACGATGCCGCAAGAATTTTTCAGCACGGCGCTGGGACACACAAACGGGTCGTTGGCAACATCCTGCTGTTAAAGAAGCTTTCCCCGGAATATTGCGCGACCCGCTTATTGATCAAATGCACCTTCAACGAAAACAATTCACTCTCTGACATTTTTTCTTACTTTTCGCTGGCCCCATTTATTGATCTTGATGTTTCAATATCTGCGGTGCGCAAACCTGATGGGGAAGTTGGCCAGGATCAGACAAGAGAACTGGCTGGCTGGCATCATGAGCTTGACAGTCTTATAAGTGAGTATCATAAGGATGTTCAAGCTGGCATCCCGCGCAATCATCGTCTGTTTCAAAGGCTTTTCAGTTATGTTTTTACAACCGTTGCCTGTCGGCCGATTACGGTTGCTTCATCCGCAGAGTTAATGAACCGGCTTTGCATCCCGGGAGGAAATGGTATTTTCGTCAATACGGATGGCCGTTTTTATACGTGTGAAAATTTTTCCCAAGCGGATTTCTGTATTGGTTCTGTCGATGATGGAATCCATCTGAATGCAGTGAAAAAGTTGGTTGATGACTATACTCGTTTTTGTAGCGATCTATGCCATCATTGTTGGGCTTCCCGGCTCTGCTCGCTCTGCTATCTGCACACACTTGATAATGGCCGGTTCAGTAAGGAGCAACTTGAGCTGAATTGTGAACGCGAGCGAAATCGAATCGCCCGTGCATTCGAACGGTTTATTTTTGTCTGGAACATCGAACCAACGAGCTTTTATGCACATGAATTCAGCCTGCATGCGGCAGTAGAAAGAAGATAGTGGAATGACCCGAAATCTGACTTCATTTTTTTGAAACGATCTTCCAACCCCTGCGTCTAATCAACAGAAGATAGGGACAGCGCTTGAAATCATCGTTGCTCCAATCAATTAAAATCGAGGAGGACATCATGTCAGACACAACCGATCCCAAAGAACAAAAGCAGGAAGAGGAGGCATTATCGGAAGAGGATATGGACAAGGTTGCCGGAGGAGCAAAGAGAAGTGCCACCGGCCCAGGCACCCAGACTGAAGATGATGTGTATGTGGGGATAAAGTGACTTCTGGTTGCGGACATGTCTGAAAGGAATTGAAATGATCACCGAAGAGCACCGCGACAAAATGGATCAGGTTGTTGCAAGGTTCACGGCAGACGAACTTTTCAGGCAGGAACTGCTCGCCAATCCTGCTGGTATTCTCACCGCTGCAGGGATTGAAATTCCCGCAGCATTGGAAGTTAGCGCGGCAGTTAATGATGCAGGCGAACTCCTGCTGATGACGAAACCTGCTTCCGGAGAACTGTCTGAAGATGATCTGGCTGCCGTGTCAGGTGGCGCAGGATCCTGGTCGGTGATGGCAGGATATAGCGTATGGAATGCTAATCGTAAGGTGTTTCTGTCTCCGGAAAACTGGCTTGATCCTCAACCATGAATATGCTGGTGAAGAGATCGCCACAAGAAACCGGCACAGGCACTGAATTGGAAGTCCGGAGTTCACAACGTTTCAGAGGAAGAGGATCAATACTATTTTAGGAGGATACAACGATGACAAAAGACAATTTGCAAAAAGAGGAAGAAATAAGCTCTGAAGAGCTTTAGCAGGTGAGCGGTGGTATGACTACACTGGATGCAACGGCATTAAAGTTCAATCCCATTGCGACACCAGATTTAACTACTAATTTCATTAAAATTGGTGCAGTTCTGAAAAAATAGCTCGCTCATTCACGCTACGAATGAAACCTCGTGGAACTCGCACGAGAAATCCAACATAATACCAGTTAAACGGCTATTGAGGCCCTCTGGTAAATTTCATGCAAAGGAGAAATAACAGATGGAAAAATGTCAAGATGCAGGAAAAAAAATACCGGATATTACCGGTGATGTTGCTGTGGATAATCAGGAGATCTCTGACAGTAGCCTCGACGACGTAACTGGCGGCGTGATGAGGCGAATACCCAAAGCTGCAATAGCAAGTGCCTGTAATTGTATCCCTGGTTCCACAGCTACATCAGGTACTGTATCTCAGATCGATATCTGACATGCCGAAGACACGGATCGAATATCCTCCGGCGAGCGCATATGTGCATGCACCGGAGGATATTTTTGTATCAGCGATCGGTTATCAGCTTCTGGAGGCAGAAGGTCGCTACTATCTCTATGACACCTCTACTAACGCCATAATACGTGTACCGGCAGCGGTACATGCCATTCTGGCCGACTATTTCCGGCTCGATTTATGTGAATTGCGTTCCCGCCACGAAGCATCTCTCGGCGCCGGATTCAACGCAGCAATCACTTTTATTGAAGAACTGATCCATGAGTCCGGCATGCTGGCGCCATTTCAGCGCAAAGATTTTTCAGCGATCCTCGACCGGACCATACTGGAACAGGTCTTCTCCTCCAAGCTCACCGGGTTGATTCTCGGGGTTACCGAGCAATGCAATCTTCGCTGCAACTACTGCATCTATTCTGGACACTATTCCGGCGAACGCCGACATGCGAACCGGCACATGTCCTGGGATGTGGCCCGCCAAAGCATCGATTTTTTCATGCAAAGAACAAATCGGGACGTCGAAACGAACATTATGCTCTATGGTGGTGAACCGTTCCTGTGCATGGATTTAATCGAGTCGTGCGTCAAATACCTCCGATCGGAATTTCCGGAACGACAACCGGTTCAGTTCAACATTGCCACCAACGGAACATTGCTTGACGAGAAGACAATAGATTTCCTGGCAAATTTCGATGTCGGTATTACGATATCCCTGGATGGCCCTCCATCAGTGCACGACAGTAATCGTGTATTTGTCAACGGCAGCGGCTCTCACGCTTGTGTGATGAACAACCTTCGCTACCTTCGCAGCGCGTATCCGCAATATTTACATAGGCGGGTAGCAGTGACTGCAACCTTCGATCATAACGAGGACCTGCTTGAAGTATTTGATTTTCTTTCCAGTGCGGACCTGCAAGATGTGAACATCCGGTTCAACTCTGTAAAAACGACCGATTTTGAAGGATATTACGTTTCTCAAGAACAGCGAACTCGGCACGAAAAGCGGATAGACGAACTCGTTGAACACCATGTGAGAAGCGTCGAAACCTCTGAGTCTTTCAATCACCACCTCTTCGAAAGTCTTTTCAGGGATGTATTTATCAACATTGCCGGTCGTAATATTGGGTATGCGCCAATCGCAACACACCCCAACGGCACATGTATTCCTGGCTACAACCGAATGTTTGTGGACGCGGAGGGGGTGTTCTATCCCTGCGAAAAGTTCCACATCCCGGAAGCAAGGATCGGCGACTGCCACAACGGCTTTGATCTGGATCGCATCCAGGCATTACTCGGACGCATGGTCGATTTCTGTGACGAGCAGTGCCAGTCCTGCTGGGCGTATCGCCTCTGTTCGCACTGCGTGATGCATTTCAATGATTGCGGGTACATTAGCAATGCCCGCAAGCGAGAACGCTGCGATACAGAGCGGAAACGGTTCAGGCGGGCGCTGGAGCGATTCGTCCAGTTGTGGGAGCAGGAACCGCAGGATGCTGTTAATGTCCCTCATTCACTGCATGCAACAGTAAAGACCATTCAGTCGGCAAGAGATGCGGTCTGAAATCCGAGGTGATTAGCGTCAGACAGCAGTTAGTATCCGTTACCTGTAGAATTTTTTGAGCATACTGTCGGACACGATTACCGATTTGTTTCTGCGTAATGGTTCGAGAACGGCACCAATTGACCTGATTCCGTCGAAAGAATATTTAGGGGGAATCGCAGTTCGTTCCCCGGGGTGTCGCTTTTAAAGATAAGTACTTTCCAGGAAAACTTCATGCAAACAGTTAGAATAATCGATATCCTGCCGGAGTGTTACGCCGACGTTCTCCCCACTTTTTTCTTGAATCGAATTCTTCGTGAGACTGCGGCCAACTGCAGCGACTGTGTAATGCTTTAAAAACCTGGTTCAACTCCTCAAACGGCCAAGTTTTTCTCTTCCTGGACACGCTGCTGTACGCATCATCCGGAACTCCCCAATTACCTGGTGGGTGCGCTTTTCAGTGCCACTGACTCGGCACCTGAACAAGGAAAGCTGCGAGTAGCTGATAAAATTTTCGCGCGAACCGGCATTACCCCGTCAGGCGTGCAAAGACCCAATAAATATACCCTTCTCATCAAAAATTCCAACATATACTATTTTGGCAGGAGTGAAACCCTGCGGTGTCCCTATTATGAGCAAACGAAGGGGCAATGTACGTTAATGCCCTTCTGGGATGCTGTCTGCTCAACCTGGTTCTGCAAGTTCGAAGCAGGTGAGGATGGTAGAATATTCGGGCGTGTACTGCGCAAATATCTGGAGAATCTGGAAAAAATACTGTCGCGCTACGTGTTGCTAATGCTGGGATTTAATCTTGCCAAGCCCGTATTTTATGCAAATGACAATACGTCTCTTACGTTGCAGGAATTGGACAACCTGCCGCCAACTGACGCTCTGTACGAAGAGCTCTGGGGAAGCTGGGTCGGCAGTTCTATCAGGAGGCTTACCACTTGATCAAGCAGCTTACTAACAACGAGTTTTCCAACATTGAAGGTGTTAATCAGAAAATAATTTTGCAGGAACTTGAGCAGGCGTATGAATCGATGATGAGTCCTCAGTTGCCCGAGCTGCTGCAGAAAAACCCGAAATTATCGATTCAACAGATTTCTGCCGCGTCGTTCCTCGTATCAGGATATTCAACTTTTGACCCATTGAAAGTCAGTACCAGATTGTATGCCTGCCTTGACTCTTTTGCGGGAACTGAGCCGAATCATGTGGTATGCAAAACAATCCGTGAAACTTCAATCGTCAAAATAAACGATGAAATACTAAAAAAACTCCATCGTTTTCGAATACTTGTTTGAACTGCATAGATAGATGCTTTTTTTGAAACAGTTCACTTCCATAAGCGTCTAATCAGCATTCGATCTAACGAAACCTTTAACACGTAAAGGAGAACTCACATGGAAAAGAAAGATCTAAATCAACAAGGATGCTGCAAGGAGAATTTTAAGGAAAGTTGTAAGAATGCCCTTTCCGAACAGGAACTTGACAAGGTAGCCGGGGGCATTGTCAGCAGGACCGGCGATGATGATGATATCAATGATCTTGAGGTCCAAAGAATAAAATAGTGTGAGAAGTTATTTTGAAACGATCCCCGTCATACCGCGTCTAAACAGCATGATGTCAATTGAACACCATCTAATTTAAGGAGAGCTCACATGGAAAAGAAAGATCTTAAACAACAAGAATGCTGCAAGGAAAATTGCAAGGATACCCTAACCGAACAGGAACTTGACAAGGTCGCTGGGGGAGTTAGCAGAGCAGGTGGTGATGATGATCTTGATGATCTTGAGGTTGAAAGACTTAAATAACCTGTTATCCGATTGCCTCTTACGTACTTAACCATTTTGTGGTGCCTTCCTGTCATCGGAGGCGCCACACCTTCACAAGTACTATTTTCTCAGGGGAGACCACAGAGCCATGATCAGAGGAGTTCAATCAGACTGGGCCCCCTGGGAGAGGTAATAGTCGGCCGACCGTTCTACCGTATCCGCAAACCCTACCCTATAAAACTGCAAAAAGAGATTCATACCAATTCCTGGAATCTGATCAAGCCGAGGATGGGAATGCTTTTGTCCGAAGCTTTTCCGTCTCTGCACGCACAAGCAGAAAAGTATATTGCCCAGGCAATCAACGAACTTCGCAATCGTGGCATTGTCGTCCATGAAACTCCGCAACTGACAGGTAATGAATATAGCAGAATCTGGTCTGGTATCGAGAAACTCGGACACATGATGCGACTATTTATTATTTAGTTGTTAAATTCCATAAAATCGTATTTATCTTGTGCAAGATCCAAACTTTACTATAAAAGTATTCAATGCAGAAAATCATATTTTTGAACATATTTTATGCAGCAAGGTTACGAATAGCATCCATGCTTTGGTCAAAACACTGCAACTGCGTATATGGAGGTAATCATCATGCATAGAAATCTCATTTACCCGGTGGTACTATGCTGCTTTCTGTTTCTGGCAACACTCATGGAACCTGGAACGTCTTATTCAGCCGGCGTGCCCCAAGGACATATACTCGACAGCAATACGGTTGCCCTGTGGCGTTTGGATGAGATCTCCGCCTCTGCCAACGCCGTTGACGAAACCGGTACGTACCATCTCACTCAATTTGGCAATCCGGGCGTGATCACAGCCCCCATAGACAATGGCCGTATTCTCGATGGAACCACCCAATTTTTCCAGCGACCTGGAGATGCTGCTCTGGGAGCAGCCCTTAATGGCGACTGGACATATGAGGGGTGGGTATACCTGGACCCCGCCTTTGGTAATCCAAGTGAGTTTTTTGTGTACAATGGACTGGCGTTTTCATTCAATCAATCGGACACCATTCTTGCAGAAGTCGGCGCCTGGTCGGACAAGAAGGTTTTTTGGCATCAATGGCAGTCACCTACGAGCTTTACGGAGGTTAGATCGTCTGGTTCCCTGCAAACTGGACGCTACAACCATATAGCTGTTTCTAGAACGGCCCAGGGCGGCAATCTCTTCACCTACCGGCTGTATATTAACGGGCATATCGACACAACTACTACCGGTGTCGCAGGACTTACCTCTCCTGTGACCGGGGCAACACATTTTATCGGTCTGGGGAATTATACCGACATTTCCGGGTTCGGGGTCGGCGGCGCCAAGCTTAATGGCCGCCTCGAAGATACGCGCATCAGCAAAATTGCCCGATCCGATACAGAAGTTCTTGATTCCTTCCATCGCGGGTCGCTTCCATTGACCGTAGCCAAAACCGGCTTGGGCACAGTGAACAGCCAATTTACCGGCATCGCCTGCGGCGCGACTTGTACCGCTTATTTCACTCGTGTAGATAGCGTTATCCTTACTGCTACCCCTTATCCTGGCTTTGTGTTCGCTGGCTGGTCCGGAGGCGGCTGCTCCGGTACCGGCACCTGCACAGTTACCTTAACTGATGCCACAACCGTGAACGCGACCTTTACACCAATCTCGAATTCCGCATTTTCCGTTATAGCTACAGGTGAAAGGCACAATATTGCCCTGCGAGCAGACGGCACGCTGTGGGGTTGGGGCGACAATACCTTTGGCCAGGTAGGGGATGGCACGACAACCCAAAGAAACAGTGCAATCCAGATTGGCGCCGATACCGATTGGGCAGCCATAACGGCTGGCACCAACCATTCTCTGGCGATCAAGACGGATGGCACGCTCTGGGCATGGGGAGAAAACGCGGCTGGTCAACTGGGCGACGGGGGCACCACGAACCGATCCGTACCCTTCCAGGTCGGCACGGACTCTGACTGGGCAGTGGTTTCCGCCGGAACTGCACACTCCGTTGCAGTAAAAAGCAACGGCACGTTGTGGGCATGGGGAGACAATAGCTCTGGCCAGTTGGGCGATGGCGGCACTACAACGCGATCAACGCCTGCCCTGGTAGGTACAGACGCAACCTGGACCGCGATATCTGCAGGCGGCAACCACTGCCTGACGAAGAAAATTGACGGGACACTCTGGGCCTGGGGGGAGAACAATAACGGCGAACTGGGTAAAGGAGTAATAACGGTTCAGTATTCTCCGCTCCAGATCGGGACCGATACTACCTGGGGCTCAATTAGCGCGGGAAGGTGGCATAGTCTGGCCACCAAAACCGTCGGGACACTCTGGTCCTGGGGTTACAATGGCTATGGCCAGTTGGGGCGCGGTGCCGATTTCACCAGCTATAACGTCCCCACACAGGCCGGCACTGATACGAATTGGCTTTCTGTCTCAGCCTACAGCAGCCATACTGCTCTACTGAAAACTGATGGTACGCTTTGGACAATGGGTGTCAATGACACCGGCCAACTCGGCAATGGAACAACCGGAGAATTTGAGTTTGCGCCAATCAAAATCGGAGCCGATACTGATTGGGGCGCTGTTACGGTGGGCGCTCAACACACAATTGCTCTGAAATTAGACGGTTCGTTATGGGCATGGGGCGGGAACGGCACAGGCCAATTGGGTGATGGCACTACAACAAATACTAATGCGCCAGAGTCTATCCTTGTTATAGCTCCCACTCCAGTAAATGGTGCGCAACATGTACCAGGTAACAGCGTCATTAGCGCTACATTCAGTGCAGCCATGGACGGGGCAACAATTGATGCGTCTACCTTCACCTTGAGCAATGGTTCCGCGGTGGCAGGAACGGTTTCCTACAATGCAGGCACCAGAACAGCGACCTTCACTCCTTCTGCAAATTTGTCTCTTAACACAGTCTACACCGCGACCATTACCACCGGTGTAAAAAAAGCCACGGGGACTGCACTGCCAGCAAATTACGCATGGTCTTTCACCAACGACACATTGCCTCCTACAGATGGTACTCTTCTGGCCATTCCCGGAAGGAATCAGATTATCCTTTCCTGGAGTGGGTTTAGCGACCCTAACGGCGTTGCGTCGTACAAAGTGGTCTCATCCACATTAGCAATCCCTCCGGATTGCAGCGGGACGTCACTTTATACAGGCACGGTCACTACGTTTACCGACACCGGCCTGGCAAACGACGCAACGAAGTTTTATCGCGTATGCGCTACCGACAATGCCGGAAATGTTTCATCCGGTGCTGTCGCCCAGGCAACAACATTCTCCGCCTCGACCCTGCTCTGGGAAACATTCAGCCTGGGAATTCTTCCCACGGACTGGGTGGCATCAAATTCATGGATTTTCAGCCTCTCCGCCAACCCCACCAGTGGAACCGGAGGTTTCGCCACAATAAATAACATCGTGAACACCGGGTTGCTTACACCGCATTTGAACCTGTCAGCCATGAGCACTCCGACTCTTGAATTCAAATCGGTATTTACTGGTTCACCGGGGAACGCTGATTTGACCGTGAATGTCAGCATGGATGGCGGTACGACGTGGAATGCGACACCTCTCTTGCTGACATCAACGCCGTACGGTGCAATAACTAGCGTATATCCCCTTGCCGCAGCGATTTCCGCCAACCCTAACGATGTTGTCATCAGGTTTAATTTTAGAAATAATGACTCGGGATCCCCATCCTGGGCGATCGATGATGTGAAGGTTTATGACGCTGGAGCTGCCATTACCAACATTGCCCCGCTTGCCACATCGCAGACAGTCAAAGGATTGCCGGCGGCATCGGTGACGGTTACTCTTGCGGGTTCATACGCCAATGGTGACCCACTCACCTACGCCATCATATCCCAACCGGCACACGGTGTACTCTCAGGTACTCCGCCAAACATGACCTATACCCCGAATGCTCAATTCGTAGGTCTGGATTCCTTCGCGTTCAAGGTCAATGCCGGTGCTGTTGATTCACAGCCTGCCCTGGTCAACCTGAGAATTTTACCAGACGGTATCATCGTTTCTGAAACCGGTAAAACAGATCCTTCAATAGTTGACGCTCTGAGGACATTGCGTTTTGCAGTCAATCTGGATACCCCGACACCTCAGGACCGGCTGCATAGTGATGTAGCGCCTCTGGTGAACGGCATACCGTCACCAAACGGAATCATTGACCTGGGTGATGCAATTGTCATACTGCGACGGGCCGTCGGCCTTGTAAGCTGGTAGCAAAAGGAGAAAACCACAATGACTGACTTTGTTCGATTGGCAATTTTCATAATGATCTTTTCCCTGGCTGGATGCGGTGGGGGTGGCGAAACCGGCTCCAGTGCGACCACAGGCAAGGTTGTAGCTGTTATGAAATCGACGGCCCTTTCTCCGGCAGCAGCATCAGTGGGGGCAATCAGCTGCACTTTGTCATTGCCGTACGGTGTCTTTGCAAAAACCGATGCAGCCGGAAACGTGGTAGTGGCCGAGGTGGTTCAGGTCATAAACAGTTCGCTTCCGGTAGGCACAATCGTTTCGGCGCCTGTTTATATCGCTCCTACCGCTGCACATTCGGGCTCGATCCAGGTCGCTATTCTCAATGCAGATGGCTTCAATGCAAACGAGGAAGTCGCCATCAATCTGCTGACCAAGAACAGTTACGTTCCCAAACCAGATGATTTTTCGCTCGTCGGCTTCACCGCCTGGGATCTAAATGGAGCCATAATCACCCTGAATCCGACATTGTCGGTCCAGTCGGGAAACGGAGCTACATGATGCGCATAATCCTCTTCATTAACTTCACTCTCACTCTCACTCTTCTGATGTCACCTCTATCAGCCGGAGCCAAGGAATCAACCTTTGAAAAGGCCATTGCCCGAGGGCTGGCTGCCATCGAAGAACAGGAAACTGCAACAGCCGTTACTGAATTTCAGTTGGCCCTGGCCGAGCGTCCCGACGACCCCATGACTGTCCTCTACCTGGGGATTGCACAAAACCAGGCCAAGTATCCCGAAGCTGAAACGACCCTGAAACGGGCCTTGTTGCTTAATCCGGAAAGTCCCCGCACGAACCTGGAACTGGCCATTCTCTATCTGAGACGAAACCTGAGTGATGAGGCATCGGACTACCTCGATACTGTGCAGAGAACAGCTCCGAAAAGCGCCGAAGCTGAAAAAGCGAGGGAACTACTCCGGGAACTGAAGGAAAATAAGACCAAGAACCGTTGGTGGGCCCGCCTGCAGACCGGTATGCAGTATGATACCAATGTGCTGGTAAATGCCACCGATGCCCCATTGCCGCCAGGTTTTGCCCGCAAATCCGATTGGCGCGGGGTCATCAACGGCTCTGTCGGGGTGAAGCTTCTCTCGACAGCATCGTTTGATCTTTCGCTGGCAGGTACGATCTACCAGAGCCTGCACACCGTTCTCAGCGAGTTCGATGTTTTCCAGCCGAGTGGAGAATTGAACCTCCGCTATCGCCTGTCACCGGCTGCTTCGTTCAAGGCGACTTATGGGTTCGATTACCTCGCGCTTGGCACCCACCCGTTCGCCACCGATCAAAATTTCCAGATCGGTGGTCAGTATATGACTACAGGCGGCCACACCACGAGCCTGGAATATCGTCTCCGCTCCGCTGCCTACCGCAATTCGGACCTTTTTCCCACCAACACTGACCGGAGTGGAGAAACTCACTTTGTCGGGCTCACCCAGTATTTGCAGATGACCAAGTATCTGGTGGCCAGGGTCGGCTATGGTCATGAAGAAGATGTCTCCCGCCAGAAATACTGGCAATTCAGCGGGAACCGCGGCCTGGCCGGAGTGACAATCCGCCTGCCGTACAGGTTGACGGCCGATCTTTCCGGAGAATTCAATCATCGTGACTATGGAGCTGCCTATCCGTCTCTCGGAGTCACCCGGCGAGACAATTCCTGGTCGGGATCATCATTGTTGTCCTACAGCGTGACCGATCAGTTTTCCCTGACGGCCGGTTATTACTATGCAGCCAATGGTTCCAACATCGCCTCCTTCGACTATACGCGGGGAATCACCACTCTTTTTGCTCAAGTGAGGTTCTGACATGAAACAGTTACCTGGGATCATACTTCTGCTGGCCTTTCTGGCCGCTCCTGCCCAAGCAGCCCAACAGGTCGGCTCTGTCGTTGCGATGCGCGGCAGCGTAGCTATCGAGCGTCCTTCCGGACGGGTCGAGGCAAAGGTTAAAAGCGCTTTTGAATTTCAGGATACCGTGGTTACCAGCGCCGCCTCCCGGGCCAAGCTTCTTTTTGTCGACGACAGTGTACTGACCCTGGGCGACAGTTCCAGGATGAATATCAAAGAATTCATTCATTCGAGCGGTGACCGGGGTAAGTCCATCTTCAACCTGCTGGACGGCAAAATGCGTGCGGTGGTCGGCAAGACCAGATTTCAGGTGGAAACACCGACGGCAGTGGCCGCTGCCCGTGGAACGGTTATTTACTTTGAAACGGGCAAGATCGGCAAGCGCTACTACACCAAAATCATATGCATGGAAGGGGTAGTGGAAGTGCGCAGCAAGGTGCCGGGCGATACGGCTGTAGCTGAATTGGAAGAGGGGGACAGCATTACCGTCATGGAAGGTGAACGACTGGGCTTGTCGGGTTCCACGGGAAAATTGTCGTCCAACTCTCAGTCGAGTAATATGACACCGGTTGTTCCTGCTGCTGCAGATGTGCCTGTCGAACAGGCTGAAGTTCTCCGCACGGGTCTCGCTGATCAAGCAATTGCACGAAACAACACCTCTATCGGTCTGCCCGAAATCAGGGTGCCGGTAGTAACCCTGTCGGAAATCATGCCCCCTCCTATTCCCGGATCGGAGTTGCCGTTTCCGGTGGTGCCGGTCGCTGGGCAGCAGCAGTTACCAGTGCAGCCGGCCGGCGTTACGATTCACATAAACTTTTAGGACGAACGGACTGCGATCAGCATGGTCACTCCGCGACCTCACATACGGCACCGGAAATTTCTGACGTTTTACCTGGTGTCTCTGCTGATGACTCTGACCATCGCTTGCTGCCAATTTTACGATCTGGCCATGATCCGCGATCACCTTGAGGCGAAGACCTATGACATGCGTCTCAGGCTAAGGAACATGCTGCGCCACCCCTTGCCCAACCATGATATTGTCATAGTCGCAGTTGATGAAAAAAGCCTGGCTGAAGTTGGGCGTTGGCCCTGGTCGCGTACAGTTATGGCCGATTTGATTGGCCGGATTGCCGGCGAACGGCCCAAAGTAATCGGTGTGGACATCCTGTTCAGCGAGCCGGAGTCAAAGACTGCCGATGACCTGCTGGCCAGCGCCCTTAAACAGACGGGGAATGTTGTGCTGGCTGCGGCCTTTACGCTTGCAGACACAAAAAAAAACCAGGCACAACAGGCTAATCCACCTGACTTCCTGTGGGATTCCGCTTTCATGTCGGTAAAGAGTGTGCCGGGCATTGACTGGCAGCGTTGGACAATTAAGGCAGCAGGAGTAATTCCGCCTCAACCTGAGTTTGCGGCTGCAGCAACACTTGGACATGTCACCGCTCTCCCGGATCTGGATGGAGTCCTCCGCTGGGAAATCCTCGCCGTGGGATTTGGGCATGATCTCTATCCGGCCTTTTCGCTGCAGGTAGCTCGCCTGGCTGCCGGTATCCCGCCGGATAAAATGTCAGTGAATGGTGGGACATCGGTGCAGTTGGGAAACCGCAGTATCGAAACCGATCTTAGCCAACGTGTATTGATCAATTATCTCGGCAGGGAACAAACCTATCCCTACTACTCTGCAGCTGATGTTCTCCGAAAGCGCCTTCCAGAAAATATCTTTGCCGGCAAAATAGTCCTGCTCGGTACCTCGGCCATTTCCACCTACGATATGAAAATCACGCCCTTCTCGGCCAATTATCCCGGTGTTGAAAAAAACGCCACCGCGATCCAGAATATTCTGGAAAATTCATTTATCAGGCGCAGTCCGGGGATCCTGGAACTTGCCGTCATTCTCCTGACCGGAGTAACCCTGATGGTTGTCATCCCGCGCCTGCCACCTGCAGGAGGAGTTCTTTTTGGTTTCCTCCTTACTGCGGCCTATGTCGGAGGAGTAAGTTATGCTCTTGCCTATCACAGCCTCTGGATCAATCTGGCGCTGCCGACGACTAACATGTTAGGGATCATGACCGCCGGAACCATTACAAAGCTGTTTATCGAAGAAAGCCGGGCTCGGGAAATACGGTCCATGTTCTCGAGTTATGTTTCGCCAAAAATTGTCGAAACACTTATCAATAATCCGGAATTGGCGAAACTCGGCGGGACTCGCCGGATTGCCACCATCCTTTTCTCTGATATGATCGGTTTCACCTCCATCTCTGAACAGCTGCCTCCCGAAGAAGTAGTCAACATACTGAATGAATATTACCTGGAGATGGCTACCATTCTTTTCCGGTGGGACGGCACTCTGGATAAGTTTGTTGGCGATGAGATCATGGCGCTCTGGAATGCACCTGCTGACCAGGCCAATCATGCCGAGTTGGCAATCCGCTGCGCCCTGAACATGTCGGATCGTCTTGATCAACTACGGGATAAGTGGAATCTGCGCGGTCTCAGTATTGATTGCGGAATAGGCATCAATACGGGAGAGGTGCTTATCGGCAATATCGGTCTGCAGGGGAAGAAGATGGATTACACCGCCATCGGAAATCATGTGAACATAGCCGCCCGAGTGGAAAAGATGACCCGCTCTTATGAAAATACTCGCATATTGATCACTGGTGAGACGCTTGACTGCATAAGATCACTTTTGGACAGTGAAGTTCTTGGTCATGTTGAAGTCCTGGAACTGGATGCTGTTAAACTGAAGGGCAAGGATGAGGAAGTAAGTCTGTTTGCTGTCCGCTCTCTTCCCAGAGATCAAATGAGCCGGACCATCTGGAAGACAAACATGGGAGCAAGGCAGGCAGTGAAAAGTGGATCTGATCCATAATAGACTGCGTCAATATCTGTGTCAGGCAACAAACAAGGACTCAAGCAATTAAGCTTAAGTCCTTGTTATCGTTTGGTTGCTGGGACAGGATTTGAACCTGTGACCTTCGGGTTATGAGGGCTCAAGCCGTCGCCAAGCTGTTTCTTGCCGTTACTGCAGGTTGGTCTTCAGTACACATTTTTTGGTTAAAGACAATCCCGATCACCTTTTCCCGTGGCAGCAGTTCCAGCGCTTTTTTAATGCCCTTGCGTGCAGTCTTCCCGGCTTCCACCACCAGCACAATACTGTCTGACGTATGATCATGTTTTACGATCGCCCCATTAGGAGTGAAATTAGTGAATGATAAATATTTTTACGCTTGGAAGGAACTTATGCTGAAGTTTGAGGTTTATTGCTCTGCGTCCCGAGACTTGTTTAAGCAAAACGTTAGAACCTTTACATATGACGCATAACTTGTGTGACGTAAATAGTCATACTTCTATGACCGTGTTTTGTAGCAATAGATGAATCTTCTTGAAATATAAGTGGAATATTTATTGTTAAATATATGGCATCAATTTTGCTCTAATTAATACCTCAATAAATTACAAAATATGTCGAATAAATACTATATCGCTATTACATGAGGTGATTCGAGATTAGCACGAACTATTACGTAATAGAGTCAATCACCATGACCATATCTATACCACCTGCACTTATCGACCTAAAACAGAAAAGGAGAATCAAATGAAAGAAGAAGAGCGCCGGTCTCGTTTGAAGAAGTTATGTAAACTCAGTGCGGTTTTGTGCCTGCTTCTTGCTTGCAATATATTGACTTCAGCCGCACATGCCGTTGAATTCTCGCAATCAAAGCAAGTCATACCGCCCACAGACAATCAGGGTACGGCGCTCACTCTGCAGCAGTGCATCGATCGTGCTCTGGAAAAGAATTATTTCCGGATGGCCTCCCGTTACAGTATCGAAATTGCCGAGGCCCAGCACCGGCAGGCACTGTCGGCCTATTGGCCGCAGATCGGGGCCAAGGCCACTTACACCATCATGGACGAGGACCCGAATTTTATCTTTCCCTCCCAAAACATATCCATGCCGACGGGAACGGCGCTGGTCATGCAGGTGGCTACACCAGGTGGTCCGATACAACTGCCTCTTACCCAGCTCCCGGTCCCCGAGCAGAATATCAAACTGATGGACCGTCATAACTTTGTCGCCTCCCTCAATGCTACCCTGCCGATCTACACCGGCGGTCAGGTCAGCGCCATCGTCCGCCAGTCCGAGCAGGGCATGAAGGCCGCCAGGGAAGAGGCCCGGCGCACTGATCTGCAGGTTGTCTACGATACCACCCGCTATTACTACGGTGCTGTTCTAGCAAGGGAGTTGGTCCAGATCGGTAAAGACGCCCTTAGCCGAATGGAAGTGACCTTGGAACTGACCGAGAACCTGTACACCAAGGGTTCCGGCAAGGTAAAGAAGACCGACTACCTGAGGAACAAGACCGTGGTGGAGTGGCTGCGGACCGCTGTGACCGCCCTTGGCGCAAACGAGCAGCTTGCCAGAGCTGCTTTGACTAATTCAATGGGCATGAATTGGGAAAACCCGGTGGAACCCGCACCGCAGGAACTTCCCTTTATCCCCACTAAGGTTGAACTCAAGGATCTGGTGAGTGGAGCATACAACTTCAATCCTGATTGGGCACGACTGGAAGCTGGTCTTGAAGCGTCATCAGCAAAGATCGACGAGGCCAAAAGCGGCCACCTGCCCAAGATCGGGCTGTTCGGCAACCTGACCCGCATCGAGAATTCCTACGACAAGGGGGTCGTGACCCCTGATAACAAAACATCATGGACTATCGGCGTTGGTTTGGAACTACCTCTTTTCAACGGGTTTCGCACTACAAACGAGGTACGCGAAGCCAGGGCCCGTCTTGAAAAACTGAAGCAACAGCAGTTCCTTCTCAAGGAAGGAATTGCCCTCCAGGTGAAGCATATCTTCATTCAGATGATGAGTTCCCAACAACAGAAGGCTTCGTCTGAAGCAGCTGCCATTTCCTCCGAGGAAAACCGATCCTTGAATGAGCGAGCCTACCAGGAGGAACTGGTGGAAACCAAGGACGTCATCGAGGCCCAGCTGATAGAATCCCTGATGAAAGCCCAGTACCGCAAGTCACTCTATGATAACCTCGAAGCCCGAGCCAATATGGATTTCGTCGTGGGCAAAAATATTTTGGATATTATAGCGTCTACACCGCTGCACTAGCCCCGGCAAACTGGAGCTGTCATGGATTTATGGAAACACACATTCTCACGTTTTTTTACACTGTCCGTGATCTTCTGCGTGGCATTGTGTACGGCTGCATTTGCTGAAACGGTGCGTAGCAGTAAACAGGGCAATGATGAAAATCTTATCTTTGGGTACTCGTCTCAATTATTCTATAACGTGGATCCCAAGGATCTTATCTCGCTGTTAGAAGTATTTACGCAAATGACCAACCGTAAATTGGATCCCAGTCTAAAAGCAACTACTGTTGTTTACAATAATCTCTCTGACACCGAAAACGCCCTGTCGAAGAAGGAGGTAGACGTACTGGTCATGATACCGGAGGAATTTACTCGACTACGGGCAAGCTTCCACCTAATACCGATCTTATCTGCAGACTACGGCAATAGATTTTACAACGAGTTGCTCCTACTGGTAAGGGAGGACAGCGGTATCAAAGAGATCGGGCACCTTCGCGGCAAAAGCCTGTTGCTGGATGTAGGACAGCAAGGCTCCATACCGATTAAATGGTTGGATTCCATCCTGAAACAAAGGTTCATGTCAAATACCAGAGTTTTCTTCAGTAAAACCCAGGAAAACAAAAAGTCCTCCAAGGTCATCATGCCGGTCTTTTTCGGTCAGGTCGATGCCTGCCTCGTAAGTAGGAACTCCTATGAAATGCTGGTAGAGCAGAACCCGCAGATCGGGCATAAGTTACTAATTTTAGAGCGGTCTCCAGGTTTTGTCACCGGGATACTCGCCGCTCGTAATGATATTGGAATCAAGAGGCGTGACGCTATAATAAAAGTCCTCACGGAAATGCACACTGACCCGAAAGGAAAGCAGATCCTGACCCTATTTCGGATCAACAGGCTGGTTCCTTTCTTGCCAGAGCATCTGGCATCGGTGTCAAAAGTGCTCAAGGAAAGCCGTACACAAACCGAGATAAACGCAAAGAGCAAAATGTGACCATGGAATCTAACATTATCAGACATCGCTGCATCAGTAATCTATCGCAAAAACTCCCGTCCTGTCCAGATATCGACTCAGAGGAGTTATTATGGATTTGAAGGAACGCAATATCGTACGTTATTTTGTACTGGCCATCCTTTGCTGTCTGACCTGGTGCACGGTAACGGTTGCAGAAACATCACATATCGGCAAACCGGGCGGGGATACACACATTGTCATTGGGTACACAGCTAATATATTCTATAATGTGGATCCCCGTGACGCCCTTGGGTTGACACAAGTCTGGGCGCGTCAGGCCGGCAGCAAAATAGGACCTGATGTGGAAGTGTCCACCATTATATACAAAAACACCGGAGATGCAGAAAAAGCCTTGGCAAATAATGAGGTAGACATACTAGCCATGGTCCCGGAGGAATTTCTACTTTTGCGGGCGAAATCTCATTTGCAGCCGGTATTGTCTACGGACTACGGCAAACACTTCTACAACGAGTTGTTCCTCCTTGTTCGTGAAGGCAGCGGTATCACGCAGATTGAGCAACTGCGGGGTAAAAGCATCCGGATCGATGGAGGGCAAAAAGGATCCGTACCGATGCAGTGGCTTGATACCCTTCTGGCAGAAAAGACCTCGTCCAATTCCCTTGGATTCTTCGGCAGCATCATACAACACACCAAGCCCTCCCAGGCTGTCATGCCGGTTTATTTCGGTCAGGCCGATGCCTGCCTGGTAAGTGGCAAATCATATGAAACCCTGGTTGAATTGAACCCGCAACTCGGGCGAAAATTGCGTATATTAGAACGATCACCGGGCTTTGCCACCGGGATACTTGCAGTGCGCAAAGATATCAAAAATCCTAACCGTGATGCCATGGTAAAAAGCCTCCAAGAGATGCACAAAGACCCAACTGGCAGACAAATTATGACTCTGTTTCGGATCAACCGCCTGATTCCTTTCATGCCCGAACATCTGATTTCCATCACAAAAGTGATCAAGGAACACCGTGACACATCCATTAATGTGGCAAAAGGAAAACTGTAACTATGCCGCCACACACCAAAAGATACCTGCAATTCATTGCAGGATTCATCGTGCTTGTTTCGATATTTGTCTACTGTATCCAGATAAACACGGCCTTGGCAGAAAGCGGCACAGACCAACTCAGAATCGGCTTTTCCAGCAAGGCCTTTGTCAATGTTCCGATAAACGATATGAAGATAGCAGTCCAGGTGCTATCCAAGAGGGTGGCCAGAAAAATTTTCGGGTCCGTTAATTCGCGGATTTATGATTCTCCAGCGGACATCGAGAATGATCTGAAATCAAGAAAGCTCGATGTACTGGCCATGACGCCGGATGAGTTCATCCATATCAGGAATCGAGTATCACTTGAAACTGCTGCGATTACCGTAGTCGGGAACAGCCACGAAGTTGAGCTGATAGTGCTTGTCAGGAAAGATAGCGGTCTCAACATAGTCTCTGACCTTAAAAAAAGGACTATTGCATTGCCTTCGTGGACATCTCAGTATGGCGACATTTACCGTACCTGGATTGAAACACTGGTAATGAAAGAGGGAGTTGGATCTCTGGATGCATTTTTTTCATCCATCAAAGAAACTAAAACTTCTTCCCAAGCGATTATGCCGGTGTTTTTCCGCAGCATTGACGCCTGTGTCATCTCGAAACAGGCATTTGCGATTACGTCCGAATTGAATCCGCAGATTGCCAGAGATCTGAAAACTATTGCTCACATTGGCCGGTTGGCGGGCGGAATCGTCGTGTTCCGGAAAGACCTTCCCGAGGAAACCAAACAGAAGACCATGCAGGCACTGCTGACACTCCATGAAGATCCTGAGGGGCGACAGTTGCTAATGCTGTTCCATCTGGACAGGCTGGCCGTCTTCCGGCCCGAATACCTGAAGAGTAATGATTTGCTTTACGCAGAATACAAGGAACGTAAAGCGATGTTGGCCAGAAAATAGGAGATTTCATTGACTAGTAACAAGAGTCATCTTTATTTGAAATGCATTGTTATCATTGCATTACTATGCACTCTGATCAGTAACGGACTCATTCTTCCCGTTACCAGCGCCGCAGCAGAGAATGAAGGAAGCACGCCCACTGTATTTCGGACTGGATTCATGCAAAGTGTTTTTGCAGACACCGACGTACGCGATGCCAAGATAGTCCTGGAAACGCATAGTCGGGAAGTTGCCCGCCTCCTAGGGTTGAACTTATCCGCCAGTGTGACCATGTTTTCGGATATAGGACATTTGACCGAGGCTATCCGCAAAAACGAACTGGAACTGGCAGCCATACCAAGCCTTGATTTCCTGCGCATCCGCAAAAATGTTCCATTGATTCCATCCTTTGTTGGGTCCAACATGGCCACCCAAGGTATTAGCTATTTGATAATCGCCCGCAAAGACAGTGGTGTCAGCTCATTCTCCGATCTGAAGAACAAATCCATATTGCTGCCTCCAGTTGCCTTTTTCGAACCGAGCCATCTCTGGTTGGAAGTTCTATTGATGAAAACGGGAAAAGAAAGCCGAGACACCTTTTTTCACCAGGTCAAGGAGTCGCCCAAAGTATCCAAGGCGATCATGGGGGTCTATTTCCGGCAGGCCGATGCAGCTGTCGTGACCCGCGCAGGGTTTGACACCAGCTGTCAACTCAATCCTCAGTTGGGGACACAGCTGACTGTTCTGGCCGAGTCCCCAAACCTGTGTGACATTGTGGTCTGTATGCTTCCAAGTACGTCGAGAAAATTCCGGAACGATCTGAGTAAATCCATGCTCCAGCTAAACGAGACCAAAACCGGAAAGCAGATGTATACCATATTCAAATCCGGGGGCATGGCCTTGTTCAAACCCGAATATTTGGTGGGTCTGGAAGGGTTGCTCCGCGAACGCGCCCTACTGATTGCCAATAAAAACAAAAGGAAATAACGAGATGGGAAATACAACAATCAGGGGAATTTGTTCAACACTTGCGCACCCGCTAAGTTGGAGTTTCTGGCCAAAACGAATCTCAAACCGTGTGACAGTTATCTTATCAGCCCTGATCGTAATTACGCTCGGACTTTTTGTGTCAGTCAATATGCCCTACCAGCGTAAGGCAATTCTCGAGGCGATGGAGTCGGAAGCAAGAAGCACTGTTACCTCCATCAGTCAGGTTACTTCAAGCTCCGTAATTGCAGAGGATTTTGCAACGCTTATCGAACATTGCCTGAAGGTCGTTAAGGAAAGCCCGTCAATCAGTTATGTGGTTATAACCCGCAATGACGGTTTTTCGCTTATATTTACTAAAAACGGCTGGAAAGAGAGTACCCTGAGTGGTGGATGGACGCCGAAGGGGGCACGGGTTTCCAGCAGCCGTTTCCTGTTGAGCGATATTTCAGCCAAAGAAGTTTACCACTACTCGTCGCCCTTCCAGTATTCCAGTATAGACTGGGGTTGGATCCATATCGGGCTATCCCTGGATAAGTTCAATAAAGATATCTCCGCGATGTATCTCCGCACCGCCCTTATAGCACTGCTATGCCTAGGCTTCGGCGTGGGGGTGGCACTCATTTTAGCCCGCAGACTCACCAACCCGATTTTCAGCCTCGCTAACACAACAAAACTGGTTGCCGAAGGCGACCTGACCGCACGCGCCGATATCAGAACCGGCGATGAAATCGAACTCCTTGGGCAATCGTTCAACGAAATGACCGAAAAATTGCAGGTAACGCAGGGAGAAATAATTGCCGCCCGGGAGTACACCGACAATATCATCAAATCCATGAGTGACACCATGATCGTAATTTCACCAGACGGTTACATCCAAAGGGTCAATGCGGCAACATTCAAACTTCTGGGTTATAGCGAAGAGGAGCTGGTCGGGACACACATCAACAAGATTCTCATATCTGCTAGTGAGGAGGATGATGAAAATTTTGATGTCCCGGTTTTTTTTGGGATAAGTTCCACTGATAACGTCGATAATTTAGAAACATACTATCGAGCCAAAAACGGCCAGCGGATTCCGGTAATGTTCTCGGCATCTACCATACACGGCCCCGGTAAAACCGTCCAAGGTATCGTTTGTGTTGCCCTGGACATAACCGAGCGAATAGAGTCTGAACATATGCTCCGCCTCGCCAAGGAAGCCGCAGAAGCGGCCAGTATGGCAAAATCTCAGTTTCTGGCAAACATGAGCCATGAAATCCGTACCCCAATGAACGGCGTGCTTGGCATGACTGAGTTGCTGCTGAATTCACACCTGGATGAACGGCAGCGCAGTCAGCTCCGGTTGGTGAAAATGTCCGGAGAATCACTGCTGGCTATCATTAACGACATTCTTGATTACACAAAAATAGAGGCCGGCAAGTTTGTGCTGGAAAGCTCAAGTTTTGAAATTCGTGAAACCGTTGCGGATACAGTCGAAATGTTCACCACTCAGGCAGAGAAAAAGGGGTTGGATTACATCTATAATATTGACAATGTCATCCCGCAGTTTGTCGAGGGAGATGCAGTCAGGCTAAGGCAGATATTGGTCAATATCCTTGGAAATGCGTTGAAGTTCACCGAGTATGGACGAGTTCGGTTACAGGTGGACATGTTTGGGGAAAACGATGATACCATGCAGCTTATGTTTAAGGTCACTGATACAGGAATCGGCATCAGTACTGAGGGCCTAAAGCAGATTTTTACCAGATTCTCGCAGCTGGATGGTTCAACGACTCGACGTTTCGGTGGAACCGGACTTGGGCTTTGTATCGCACAACAAATCTGTCATTTGATGGGTGGAGATATCACTGTCGAAAGCACCCAAGGCAAAGGTAGTACCTTCAGCTTCACAGTAGAGCTAAAACGCAGCCAGCAGAGGTATCCTGTACATCCTGACATGAATCCGCTCGAAGGGAAGAGGGTTCTGATTGTCGACAATAGCGAGCTAAATCGTGAGACTATGTTGTCTGTGGTGAATGCCTGGGGGATGCGTGGAGAAGCTGCCAGCTCCGCAAAAGAAGCACTCCGGCTGATTCAAGCTGCTGCCGGCAATCCGTATCAATACGCGATTATCGATTGTTCTCTGCAGGACATGGACGGAATTCAGACCGCACAGGCAGTCAGGGAAATAACCTCCGATAGTGACCTGCGCATACTTATGCTATCCTCTACAGCAGGATGCATCGATGACTCGATTGTCAGTGCTGTTGGTATTGATGGATGCCTGGTCAAACCGGTCCGCCATTCTCTTCTGTTCAACAGTATGTTGGAACTCCAAAGAAATATGTCAGGGGCTTTGACGCAACCCTTGGCATTCAATAGAGGCAAATACCTTTTTTCGGCTGATGTTTTGCTGGTGGAAGATGCGCCGGTTAACATGGAGGTGGGGCTAGGGATGCTCGAAGCCCTCGGTTGCCGGTGTGACTCAGCCATAAATGGGCTTGAAGCCTTGGATGCCATCGGGAAGAAGGCCTATGACGTGATATTAATGGATTGCCAGATGCCGTTGATGGACGGTTACGAGGCTACCCGGCGAATCCGCGAGATTGAGAGACAACATGGAGGCATTGCTGCAAACGGGGGTCTCCAAAAACATCAAATTATTATCGCTCTCACGGCTCACGCGATGCAGGGCGAGCGGCAGGTCTGCATTGATGCCGGCATGGATGATTACCTTTCGAAACCTTTCAGCATTGAAGGTATGGGCGAGACCCTATCCCGCTGGATCCATAACTCTTTACTTGACCACAGGCCTTCAGTCGATTCTCAGCTTCCGTCTGCCGAGGGATCCGTGGAGCGTATGCCATCGCAGGACCCTGCCGGTTCCGGACAAGACAGGATCGATACGGGATACCTCGAAGCAATACGCACCATGCAGCGACCGGGGAAGCCAGATCTTCTTGAAAAGATTATCGGATATTATTTTGAAGATGCAATTTGCCAAATAGAAGTAATGCGCTCTGGATTTGCTGCCGGGGATGCAGTCGCCATACAGGGGGCAAGCCATCGCCTTAAATCCAGCAGTGCCAACCTTGGGGCTCTCTGGCTGGCAGAACTCTGCAAAGGGTTGGAGTGCATGTGCCGGGAGGGGGTATTGCCTAAGGATATAAGTTTGATCTCTTCCATCGAGGAGGGGTTTCTGAATGTGAAAAATCAGCTGGAGGCATATTCAAAGGAGTTGCCTTCTGTTGCCTGATCAATATGAAATTCATAAATCCGTTATACTGATACGTTCATATTTTTTTATCATTGGTAAGTAGCTAATTATTGAACAAGAAATCTGACTTTTAAAATTATTAACAAGAAGCGATCGAAGTGATTTTAACTTCACGGTGGAAGGTGTTATGGAAAATATAGCTCATAATAATGAATGTATCCTGGTTGTCGATGACGATCCGTCAGTACGCATGCTGATGAGCACTATACTGGAAACGCTGGGTTTCAAAGTTGAAGAGGCCGGAAATGGCGAACAGGCATTGGAACTCCTTGAAAACTCAATTCCGAATATGATTTTGCTGGATGTAATGATGCCGGGATTGGATGGTTTTGAAGTCTGTGCCCGCATGAAAAAAAGTTCTTTATATTCTGAGGTTCCTGTAGTTCTCGTGACGGGGAACAATGACTTGGCTTCTATTGAGCGTGCTTATGACCTGGGAGTTCTGGATTTCATTACCAAACCGATTCCATGGCCGTTGATTGGCTACCGGATAAGTTTTCTCATGCGGGCAATCAGGGCATTTTCTGACTTGAAATGTAATGAGGAACGTTTGACTCATGCTCATCGTCTTGCCAAAATGGGAACTTGGCGTTGGGAATTGGACACCGGAAAAATGTGGTTTTCAGAAGAAGTTACGCAAATGTTACAATGTGATTTGCTGAACTTTAATGACTCGTTTCAAGCTTTTATCAGAACGGTTCATCCTATTGATCGCGACAGGGTTCTAAGTGCAACCAATCAGGCAATTGAATCAAAATCATCATACAGCATCGATCATCAATTGATGCTTCCAGATGGTAAATCATTTTTTGTACACACTGAAGCATCTGTCCTAACCGATCGTAACGGCACACCAATCAGGATGGAAGGTGCTATGCAGGACATCACCGAACGTAAGGAGGCAGAGGAGCAGATCCGGACTCTGGCTTTTTTCGACACATTAACCGGTCTTCCCAATCGCAGTCTCTTTCTGGATAATCTGAATAGAATAATAATCCAGTCACGGGCAGATAAGAACAAATTTGCTGTTCTTTTTATTGATATTGACGGATTCAAGGCCATCAACGACACTCTCGGCCATATGGTTGGTGATCTGTTACTGCAACAACTTGCCCTGCGCCTAAAAGAGAGCGTTCGTTGTGATGATTTTGCTACAACAGGCATCGTTGCCCGTCTGGGGGGGGATGAATTTGTGGTGATTCTTGATCAAGTCAGAAACAGCGAAGATGTAGCAATTGTCGCGCAACGAATTATCAACAATATCAGTTTTCCTGTTCAACTCGATATATCAGAAGTTGCGGTGACTGCAAGTATAGGAATCAGTGTATTCCCTGATGATGGCAAGAATGCAGATTCATTGATCAGACACGCGGATATTGCCATGTATTCAGCCAAAGACAGCGGCAAAAATTGTTTTCACTACTTCAGCAAATCAATGCATGAAGCTGCCACAATTCAACTCGAGATGGAAAAAGAGCTTAGGATGGCAATTACGAGAAATGAGTTCACTTTGAATTATCAGCCGCAGATTGATTTGCATACAAAAAAGGTCGTGGGTTTTGAGGCCTTAATCCGCTGGAACAGCAAACAATTGGGAACGGTTGAACCTAATGTTTTTATTCCGTTGGCTGAGAATAATAATCTGATCTGCGAGATCGATTACTGGGTTATCTCTGAAACATGTCGCCAGATAAGGAAATGGCAGGAAAGGGGGTCAACCAGCATTCATATTGCGATTAATCTTTCAGGTAGAAGCATTATGCAAAAAGGACTTATTGCATTTATACGCCAAGAGATAAAAGAAAACTTAAAATGGGGTAGGTAGTTAGCTCCTCCTGATGTATAATCGTCGTATCCAACCAACTTACTGGAGGGATTATGGCGAGCGAAAGTAGGAGTTTTCCTGATACCCACCGGAAATTTGTTTTGCAGTTTTATGATGATGTGC
>JBBQCH010000003.1:0-51113 GCA_038318485.1 Geobacterales bacterium | reverse complement strand
AACCCAGCCGCCTGTTAAAGCTCCCCAAGTTCTTTTTTTAGCTTGATGTGCTCCTCCATCAGCTCGGAGAGCACTTCATGCTTTCTGATCAACTTGGCTTCGAGTTGCTGGATTTTGACTTCCTCAACACGCTTTTGAGGCCTGTCTTCGCGGGTAAAAGCTGCTGCTCCGTTCTCGAAAAACTGCTTCTGCCAGATATAGAAGATCTTCGGCTGAAGCTGATACTCGTCACACAGGTCGGATACCGCTACATGCTCGACCATGTGACGCCGTAAAATGGAAACCTTCTCTTCAGGTGTGTAATTGTGACGTTTCTTTCGCATGGACTTTCCTCCGTTCGTGATGGTTTATCACAAACGAACCAAAAGTCCTATTCACGCTGAGCCAATACACCATATCTATCCCCGCGTATGGTTGTGGTACTGCTCATACTGCAATGAGGCCTTCTTTCAATTCCTGAATAATTTCAACCTGGCGCTCGTAGATAAACTTGCTGACAACATTGTCGCTCATTCTGTCGAGGTTCATTTTAAAAATGCAAATATAACCGGCACCGTCATGCGACACGACTCTGACAAACGATCCAGGCACTTCCAGAGATTTACCCACGAGGGTGAAAGAAAGTCCCCCCGCCTGTTCGTCACTTATTGCCGGAACGACGGCAGAAAGAACGGATAAGCCGCTTCCTGAGATGTCCACCATGGTTCCCTCTATCTTCATGTTCTCGCAGGAAAATAGTACCGGCAACCTACCGTTTACCTTAACTCGAACTGATTCCCTGCGTTCGGCACGAACCTGAGCATAAGCGAAGTTGTGCAGAATCACCTTTTTTTTGGGGACATTGACATAAGCGGCATAACAATGAACAGCCAACTCATTATGAAAATGCTTGCTCTTTATGAGCGTGATGTTGTCGTTTTTTATTATCACGGCCTGATGCTCGTGTATTGCCAGCTCAACACTGTCATTTTCCATGGCGTTAATAGCGGCACCGTAGCTTACCGGCAGTTCGTGATAGTAGTTAAGCAGCCTGATGTCGCTTTTCAGGCGACCCGAGGCCATTTCTGACAGAACTTTTATGATAGCTGCTGTATCTGACTTTCCGTCATCAACTGTTACCAAACGATAAACATCACTTTTCATTAATAAAATCCCTTGAATTGGAGTTGGCAGACATATATCAGGTCATTACCTTGCGCCAGATGAAAGCAAGCTTCTGAGATTCAAGAGCATCACCAATGGATATCCCCATCTCATCAAGATGCGTGCCAAGCTGACTGAAGTCATCCTGTTCTAACAGTTCGGCCAGATTCAACAATTTACCAAGACTTCCCTGGCGCATGGTAAGTGCGTCCTTGACATCATCGGAGAGATTTAGATTCCGGACCACCTCATCCATCGAGATATCATAGACCTTCTCCAGTATCGACAGTATACCGGTCATATAGGCCTTCTCGGCGGAATCATCGGCTGTTTTCAGGCTACGGTGATAGCCGGACAGGTTTTCCATTAAACCGGCCCGAACGGCAGCCATGTCCATCAGGGGATTTTCCATGCCGCTCTGGTCGCCGTTGGCGAACAGAGCCAACTGAATCCAGCGTTTGATCTGGTGGCGCCCCAAAACCGCAATGGCATGGCGCACGGTCTCGATTTTATTGCACGAACCGACACCAACCGAGTTAACCAGCAGCAACAGTTTATAGGTGAGCCCGGCACATCCGCGAAAGGCTTTCTCCAATTCCGGCAGTTCTGCATCCTCGCCAAGCAAGCGCATCAACTTCAATAACGTGGAACCGGAATCATCCATGCGTTTTTTTTCCATTACTGTCGGCTTCGCGAAGTAGTATCCCTGAAACAGTTCAAAGCCGAGATTTCGGCAATGTTCAAACTCTTCGCGTGTTTCTACTTTTTCTGCCAACAGTTGCAACGGATAGCGCTTAAACTGCGTAACCATTTTTTCCAGACTCGCAAGGGGACTCTGCATGAGGTCAACCTTGACAATATCCACGATCTCGTACAGTTCATGGAAAGCTGGGCTGTACTCATGATCGTCAAGTGCAATGGTAAAACCGGACTCCTTGAGTAAGTGGCAGCGTTCAATCAGCTCAGGTGTTACCTGAAGGGTTTCAAGAAGTTCAAGAACCATCAGTTCCTTGGGCAGGATATCAAGCGAGTCGTCCATCAGGAGTTCCAGTTCGAGATTAATGAACCCTTTATGGTTTCCAAGGATATCCTCGATACCGAATCCGGTCAGAGTGTTGAGAATGACGCTGGCAGTTGTTTGCGAAGCATCCACAACCTGTGCCGTAAGCGAACCGGCGGAACGAAAGAGCAATTCGTATGCGACCAACTCCTCATTGCGGTTCAGTATGGGCTGTCTTCCAAGTAGATAGTTCTCAGTCATAATGACAGTCCTTCCCTTTAACGTCCATATGTTGATTAGACATAGGGAGATTATTTATGAAAACGTATGTTGCGAAGTGTTAGTACCAATAAACAGGGGATAGATGGGCTAGGAATCTAAGCTCAAGAGTCCTCCATAAGGGCGTACATGTTAATCAGATTCCAATTTTGATTCAGCAACGGCGCCATAGTTGGCCCACCTTGTTTTTCTGCTCATTGTATAATCAGCGTGTTACAGCTTTAAGTGGTTCGACATTCGACGCCGATACTGGGTCTGTCTTCAAAGCCGATTCACTACTTAAGTCTGCTTCTCTTTCAGGTGCTTTTGATAGAGTGCGTAATTGGCTTTTAAAATATCAGTGATCGGCAATTCGTATGGGCACCGTACCAGACATGCGCCACATTCACCACAGCGCAGTACGCTTTCCATTGAAGTTTTACAGAATTCGACCGCAACAGATGGAGACATCCGTGAAGCAACGATCGGATAACCCATAGCTGGAGTTATCATTACGCCCTGCGGGCAAGGCTGACAATATTCGCAACGCCGACAAAACCTTTTTCCCAGTTCACTGCGGAAGTTATCCATAATCACAAGATCCTGATTGTTGATTACATTGGGTTCCGAGTAAAAGGTGATTATCTCGTCTACCTGTTCACACGTTTCAAAACCTGGAATCGGTATCACGATGGGGTGATCCCTTAGGAACTTGAAGGCGACGGCGGCATTATTGATAACTCCGCCACCGAAAGGCTTCATACAGATAAAGCCCATTTCCATCTCCCGAGTCACCCCTAAAAGTTCGTCCTTTGCCGCATCCTCAATCAGGTTGAATGGGAATTGTATCGTGTCGAACAGGCCGCTACGCACCATTGTTATAGCCATCTGAAGGTTGTGTGACGTCACGCCGACATATTTGACTTTACCGTCGGCTTTAGCTTTCATTACAGCTTCGAGCGCTCCTCCCGGTCCTGTCGCCTCATGCCAGTCTTTTTCCTGCGCTATCTGGTGCAGTTGATAAAGATCAAGATAGTCCGTCCTTAACATCCGAAGGCTGTTTTCCAGATCTCCCATTGTTTCTTCTGCCCCACGCTTCAATGTCTTTGAGGCAAGCACGACTTGATCACGCATACCTGAAAACGCGATCCCCAGCTTTTCTTCGCTGTCACGATAGGCATTTGCCGTATCAAAGAAGGTGATTCCTTGATCGAAAGCATGCCGGAGCACTTTCACAGCATCTTCTTTAGGAAACCTGATGATGGGAATGCAGCCGAATCCGAATTCTGAAATGGACAAGCCGGTATTTCCAAGAGTCACGTAGTTCATAGCATTTCCTCTTTAGATGCAGCAGTACGGCCTGTCACTCATCCATTCTTTTATGGTGCCACCAAGCCACTCGCCAAGACCCTGTGCCAGATAAAAATGGGGATGCAGCAGGTTCTCTTCTGCAGAAATCACACCTTCCTCCCGGGCAATCCGTTCAAGCTCGGTTCCGGGATAGATGCGAATTCCCATAGTCAGTTTCAGCATATCAAGCTTCAGGCTGTCAGCAAATTCGAGACTTTCCATGACGGATGTCTTAGTTTCTCCCGGTCCACCAAGCAGGAGAAACCCCATCCTGCGTATGCCGAACTCCTCCAATATTGCCGAGGTCTCCCGCACCTGTTGAGAAGTGAACTTTTTGTTCAACATATGTAAAATCCACTCATTGCCGCTTTCAAAGCCAAGGCTCACCTCGACGCAACCGCTCTCTGCCATCAATTGTGCCAGCGCACGATCGACAAAAGCAGGATAAAGGATGCAGCGCCAGTGAATCTTCAGTCCGGCATCGATTATCCCGCGACATAATGCTTTGGCATAGTCAGGAGGAAAATTAAACGTATTGTCCACGAAATAAAAGCGGTTAAACCCGCACGCCACATGGCTGGCCAATCCTTCTATAACCGTTTCCACTCTGTGCTTTCTGATTGAGGTTCCTTCAAGTCCGGGCGTAGAGCAGTAACTGCATTTCATGGCACACCCGCGTCTGGTTTGAAAAGGAATCCAGAGATCCTGTTTGGCTGACTCCGGGAAATGCCAGAGTTTTGGGTCAGGCAAGGGAAGTCTGCTAAGTTCCGCTCGTTCAGCACACCCTTGTTGCACCGGTTGTCCAGGTAGGCAGAGGCCGGCAACGGACGACAGATCACCTCCCTTCGCTAATGTATCCAAAAGCAGTTGAAAGGCAACTTCACCTTCACCGCATATTCCCATATCTGCTCCCATGTACAGAAGCGCATGTACAGGAAATATACTGAAACCGGCACCGCCTACGATGATCGGCACATCCGAAAAAAGGCGACAGAAAGATATAATATCTCGTACCGGATCAAGCATAAATCTGGTTTCGGCCATAACCTGATTATCAACGTTTCTGACAGAAATGCCGATTGCTCCGGGCTTCAGGCGATTGATGGCCTCCGAAATGGCTGTATTATGGTCAGCATAGGCCATTAAGTCGAGCAACTCAACCTGATGACCGGCATTTCGGGCGGCAACCGCTACGCAATTAAGCCCCAGCGGAAGCGGGATCATGTTGATGCTCTCAGTATTTGCGGATATCAGCAGTAATCTCATATGAAAGATAATACCTTATGGCAGCGGTTGCAGCAACCGGATCGGACAGATTCTTATTGCAAAGACTTTCAAATTTCGAGAATAAGTTCGGGTCCTAACAAGCTATCCATGAGTAACCTCTTGGCACAAAATTGTAGTTATAACCATTTTAAAAAGGTCTAAGTGCGTTCAGCAGTGGACACCAAACCGCTAACCGGCTGTATTAACCAGCATAACCCAACCATTGCATAGAAGTGAGACCTTTTATGAGACCTCTTCTGCAAGGGTTATTTTTTTATCGACCATGTATTCCTACGTAATATTAGTAATTCCCTGCAGGTATCCTCATTTTATAACTTTGCATTGTCCGTTTTTCCTGACGAACTCTCCGACACTTTTCTTCGGTATCCGACCTAACTGCTGCATAAGCTGAAAACTGACCTGTTCCAATCCATAATCAGATCTGATGTCGGAGATCATACGTAACCAGAGGTATGCCGTCATTTCAGCATCGGCCAGGGCACGGTGAAATGTACCGTCAGTTTTCAACTTTTTATACTGCACCAGGGTTTCAAGCCTGTGATTTGGGGCCTCCTGATAAATTCTTCTGGCAGACAACATCGAACATGCAAATTCGTTTTTGCGCTTATGGCTGATTCTGCAGAATTCTGCATCAAGAAATCTCGAATCGAAGGACGCATTGTGAGCTACCAAATGGTGCTGTTGAATAAATTTCATCAAGTTTTTCATAACATCTTCGACCGGAGGAGCCTCAGCCAGCATTTTGTTGGTGATCCTGGTGTAATCCTCAATGAATGAACTGATTTTCATTCCTGGATTCATCAGGCTTTGAAAACTGTCCACGATCTGATTATCATTTAACAGCACGGCACCCACTTCTATGGTCCGGTCACCCATATTCGGAGAAAGGCCGGTTGTTTCAAAGTCGATTATAACCGCTGTAAAATTACCCATCTAGTTTCCTTTGGCCTTTGTCGGGTGTTCTGAACAAGGGATACCCCCAAGTCAGAATTGAATCTCAGACATTTATTATGAGATACAGAAAGTTTGATCTAACTTTTACGCTTGGCAGTTCAGCATTCACCCCATCCTCAACGCCGAAAAGACCATTTTCCAGCAGGATATCAAGGTAAACAGCAGGTAGCAGGTGATCGTCATCAACGCTAATCGCCGTTGCACGGTGGGAACTATGCGCGCCATGCTGCCATGCTTTTTAAGCGGTATCAGCACACCGGTTGCCAGTCCCGCCACCCCGCCGCCCAGTAGCGTGGCGTACAGCAGATAGCCGATATGACCGTATTCCTTCTGCAGCAGACAGAACGGGCAGTTATGGGTCGGCAGTTCGTAGAAATAGAGACAGATAAATGAAACCAGCGATGCGGCTGAGATCAGGAACGTAGCGGTTGCAAAGCATGAAAACAGCCCACCTACCCGTCCTTTCAGATAAAAATACGATCCAGTGGCAAGAGTCAGGGACATGCCGGTAAAGAAAGCTATTTTCATCGGAATATGCGGCAGGGAAGCAATATCCCCGCTGAAAGTGCCCGATTCGTGGCTGAAGAGACTGCCACAGCAGGAGGTTATGATATCCGGCTTTATCCCGGCAAAATAGCCGAACAGCAGGAAACTTTCCAGCACCAGCAGCGGAATCAGAAAACTCAGCATTTTGTATTTAATTCTGATCAGCGGGTAGTCATAGCCCTTGTTGTCGGTGTGGTTGACGACCAGCCAGACCCCCGCCAGCAGGAAATTGACGATTTTCAGAATCAGTACCGGATAACCGTAGGAATTGGCGTTCAGGGAACCGGCCGCGCACATGGCGCCGGTAAACAGTGGGTGCAGGCTGTCGGCTGTGTAGATATACAGAAACAGTGACAACAGTTGAAAGATCAGGATATTGGCCATGATGGTAGAGATCAGGCAGGTTCTGCGCTCCAGCTCCAGCTGAAGTTCGCTGCCGCTGGCAAGATCCCATTTCCGAAGGATTTTTATGCCGTAGCAACCGGCATACAGCCCCAGGGCTGAAACCAGCAGGGCCGTAATCAGCAGCGCCAGAGCAGCGGGGTGAAGAATCACAGGCGACTCCCGCTTGAGACGATGGCGCCATCCCGCATCTCCACCAGCATGTCAACTAATGTTGCGGCATATACAATCGGATCATGACTGGCGATAATGACAGTTTTACCGGCATTCTTCAGCATGCCGACAATCTCCATGAAATCGTAGGAGAGCTTTGAATCCAGATGAGCGGTCGGCTCGTCGGCGATAATTATGGCCGGATTGTTGATCAGTGCGCGGGCGATGGCGACCCGTTGCAATTCGCCCCCCGAAAGCAGTTCCACCCGCTGTCCGGCATGGCGGGTAATATCGAACAATTCCAGCAGCTCACCGGCTCTGGTCTGGAAAGAAGAGCGGCTCTCGCCGGTCGGATAAGCCGGCAGCATGACATTTTCCAGCACGCTGATTCCCTTGATCAGGTTGAACTGCTGAAAGATGAAGCCGAAGGTGACACGGCGGATATCATTCATAAAACGCTCCGGCAGGCTGGTGATCTCCACCGTTTCGGCACCATCATGCCGATAAGGCAGCGCCGCCTCTATGCCGCGCAGAAAGATCCTGCCGGATGTTGGGCGGGCCATGCAGCCGACCATGGTCAGCAGCGAGGTTTTACCCGAACCGCTCGGCCCCTTCAAAACGGTTACCTGCTGCGGCTCGATAATCAGACTGACATTGTTTACCGCCGTAAACTGGTTCGGCTTGCCGCTGTTGAAACTTTTGGTTATGGAAGAGAGTTCAATCACGTCAGGACCTCATCGCGGCATCAGGATCAGTTGTGGCCGCCCGCCAGCAGGGAAAGATCGTCGCGGTTGTGTAAGGCACCACCGTCAGAAAAAACAGTACCGCCAGCTGATAGCCGTCCAGAACCGGAGATAATCGGAAAGCGGGGTAAATTACCGACCAACCTTTCAGAGCCTGGGCAAAGAGCGGAGCCGATAGAAAAAAAACATGGCCATAGGCCAGAACCACTCCCAGCAGGAAAGCGGTCAGCGAGATAACAACCCCTTCCCAGAATTTCAGAAGCAGTACGTCAGAGGTGCTCCAGCCGATCGATTTCAGGATACCGATCTCCTTGCGTTCTTCAGCCGAAAGACCGGTGGCTTTGTCCCAGGCAAATATGATGAACGAGATCAGTGCCGAGGCCAGCAGAACAACCGTCATGCCGCCGCGCCAGTCAAAGATCGCCTGATATGTGCGCAGAATTTCGCTTTTCAGGATCGGGCGGGAATCCGGAAACATCTGGACAATCTTGGACGCAACCGTAGCCAGCTCCTTCGGGTTGCGCACGGTGACCGCCAAATCGGTGGCCTGTTCGGCCGGGAAATGGAACAAGCGGCGGAAGTCATTGGAAGAAATCAAGATCAAGTCAGCAGCCATAAGATCCGACCCGCCCGGCAGTATGCTTTTTATCTGCAGCAGAAGCGGCACTTTATCATAGCTGACCAGCGGCATCAGATCGCCGACAACCATATTGCGTGATCTGGCAATTGCGCTGCCGATCATGGCACTTTCCGGTTCAGCCGATGGATCGTCATTAGCCATGATGGTGTAGTTGGCTCCGTTCACGTCGAAGTAATAGCCCCACAGGCGGGGCCGAACTTCGCTGACCCCTCTTATGGAAGCAATCGAGTCGGCATAAAGCGACGGCACCAAATCCTGGCGACCAGCCATCAGCCGCTGCACGACCATATCCGGCGCATCCTCAAGAATCAGGCTTGCCTCCCGCTTCAGGGCGGTGACAAAGAACACCAGCGAAGCAAGCATGAAGATCACCAGCAGGTATATCGTAAGTAACGAAAGATTTTTACCCTTTCGACGCAACAGCGATGCCAGAGTAAAATCCAGAATATTTAGATGACGCTCAACAACTGTTTTCATGGGTTCTCGTTTGGTAGTCGGGATGGGAGTATCAGGGAACCGGAGGGGAAATGCTCCAGTGCCAGCGGGTGCTCCTGAAATGGAGCGTGACGGTCCGTCAGCGCCGGATGACGGGTATAACGCGCCTCGGTGGACAGGCACAGATCGGTCAACTGCAATCCTCGCAACCGGACAGCCTGGACTTTGAGTTCTGCGTCGGCGGATCTTTGCGCATAACGGGCATGCAGTGGAAGCAGGCTGAACAGAACTAGGTTGACTGTGGTCAGCAGCAGATATTTAATTGAACGGCGCATGAATCTCCTGTGATCAGTTGAGGGTCTTGATCAACTGCAGGGTAATCTCGTTAAACCGAATAATGCGTTTGCCTTTGTGATCTATCTTGAACGCCTGTGCATCCTTCTCGGACTTGAGTGGTATCAGTTCGCTCCCCATCGGTCCGTACACATCGCTCCCGACCACAAAGAAGGCGCCCCGCGGGTCAATGCTTTCCAGAGAATAATACTCCCTGACTTTCATCACTGAGATGTCCGATTGGCGTTTACCGTGTGCATAGCGGGCAGTATCAAGATAAAATGTCAGCAGGTCCTTGGGACCGTCGAAGTAAAGGTTTGAGCCATTCTTGAGGTGCGCAGTGGCGGTCCAATCCGGGTATTTGGCAACAAACATGCCGCAGACAGAGCACTTGGCGTCAGCAGGCACAGAATTGGTCGCTTTACCAGCCGCCTTAGCAACCGTGGCCGTCAACGCGCATACCAGAACTACGGTTATTAAAAATCGATACATACCAGCCTCTTAATATCTCTATTCTTTTTCAGCCAACGCCAGCGCTTCTTTGTAGGTTGCCAGCTTGCCGCCGTTCTTCTTTACAAAAGCTTCTGCTGAACTCTTTTTAGCAAAAGCCCATTTGGGGGTTTTGGTCATGACACCCCTTTTATCGCCGCCGATTACCCAGTAGGCTTTTTCGGCATTAGTCAACATTTTGGTGTCCAGATCGGCAACTTCAACTGACTTGACTGTTCTGCCCTTGATTGTCTTCAACTCGATGGCGAGGCAATGTATGCTGCAAACACCTACGGAGGTGCCATCGGAGTAGGTTACCAACATTCTGGAATGTGAAAATTTCTCGCGGTTCATACCGCAGTGAGCGCAATCATTATGTTTTTTGATGTCGGCATGGATTGATTCGGCAACCATTCCAGCCCCATGCTGATGCCCCTCCATATGACCGGGCATCTTTTGTTCCGCCTGAACAGCTCCTCCGCCCAATGTAATTGCTGCGACGACCAGTATCGTGATCATGTTATTTTTCATGTAGTTCCCCTTTCATAATTTTAATTTTGCCAGTCAATATAACTTACTATCTGAAAAAACGCGACCCGTAACCTGCAAAAAACCACTAAAACTCGCCCGAAGCCTTAAACTTGATTACAAATCCATCTTAAAAACAAGTGGCAAACTGAAACCGGCAGCACCGTTTTTCAATGAATCCGGAGGCACCGGAAATGGTGCTGAATTATGTACCGTTCTCAAGGCAGACTTATCCAGCAGAGTGTGGCCCGAGCTTTTCAAAACCTTCACAAAACTCACCGCTCCATCATATTCTATCACAAATTTTACGATGACAACCCCTTCAATCCTCCCTCTGCGCGCCATGGCAGGGTACTCCTTATTCCGCTCCAGGCGAGCCCTAACCAATGAGCAGTAGCCTGCTTCAATGGCCGCGCTCCGATCGGGTTTCTTGATCGACGTTCTACGTTCCACTGCCGGACCTTCAATCACCGGATCAGGTTTGGAAACGGCCACCGGAACTGACGCCGGTTTTTTTATACTGTCATGTTCCAAACTGACCGACGCAGATGAAGTCGGCAATGACTTTTGTGATATGGTAGTTGAGGACATGGGCACCGCTTGGAGTTTAATTGGAGATGTTTGCGACGGCACTGTCGCCGCCAGCGGCGCTTTTCTTTGCCTGGCCGGACGAAGCAATGACTTCTCCTGTTTCGCAACTGCCGTCACAGGTGGAGACAACCACCTCAACTCAACCGGAATAACCTGCGGCACAGCAACTGGAGTGGTTGTCATATTCCCATACAGCCACCACCCCACGGCCAGATGCAGCAGAAATGACAGCATAACCGCCTTCCCGAACAGCCTGCCTGCTGCGTCATTATGTATTTTAGAAAAATCCATTTACCTGATCAGCTCAGAAACGATAGGTTGCTGTCAGGTAAAAGTTACGACCGTTTTCAGGTACCTTTACTCCGACCCCGGCTGAAAACGGGTCGCGCTGATAGGAAAGGTGACTTACATAATACTGGTCAAACAGGTTATTGACCCCGGCTATCAGTGAGAGGGTCCGGTAGTTGTAGCCCAGCTTGATGTCAGTTGTTGCCCAACCGGCAGTTATCACCTCATTCAAACCGCCATCAACACGATCCTGCTCTCTGGTCAGATTTTCGGTGATCTCACCGAAAACATCACCATTGTCGTAGCGCACGGCAATCATTCCCCGCAACGGCGGAATCTCGGAGAGCGGACGATCATCCGTCAGATTCTCTCCCTGGGTATAACTAAGGGCCCCCTTCAGGTAAATATCCAGCGGTAGTGAAACCTGGCCGCCAAGCTCGCCCCCCCACATGCTGGCATGGATATTCTGGTAACTCTTTACGATTGGCGAGGGGCTGTAAAAATTAACGTAGTCGGTCAGGTCACTGTAAAACAGTGATGCTGAGACGTAATAACGTTCATCACTGAATTTCATACCCAGGTCCGCCTGATGGTTAACTGTGGCTTTCAGCTCCGGATTCCCTTTCCAGGTTATGGCGGGAGGAGCGGCCGGCACGATGATATACAACTCTTCCGGATCCGGTGTGCGGGTCCCGCGACCCATCCCCAGAAACAGCTCCAGCCCTCTGGCAGGAATATATGTCAGTTGCAGATTGGCACTCAGATTCTGATAATCACTGTTTGTACCTGCTGTTACCAGTGGATTGCCGTTATCCGCCCTTGTCCAGGTCAGATCACCACGGACTCCTCCCTTCAGGCGAAGCGCAGCAGCAAGTGGATACTCATACTCACCGTACAGCCCCAGGTTGTTGACATACACATCCGGAATCATGTTCAGGGTTCCGTAGGCGAAGTACCCGGCCCGCTGGTTGAGGGCATTCCAGTTGCGGGTGTAGTAATCCAGACCGCCGTTGAACTCCCCGTCACCCAGTTTCAAGGTTGTAACTGCCTTGCCGCCGATAACTTCCGTGCGGGCGTCGGTCTGCATCGAGTATGGACGTGTGAGTGTAGTCGGTGCGGAACTCATGCGGAGGCGATCATCCATCAGGTGCCCGATCCGGTCCCAATAGACCTGCAGCTTAATTTCACGCAGCGTTGATGAAATATCCTTTACGCTGTAGTTCCAGTTCAGACGGTTGGTACGGTCGTAATCGGCATCCATCTTAAGATAGGGATACAGGACATGGTCTGCGTCCTGATAACTGTAGGCCAGTTCGGTGCGGGAGTTGGCGGTCGGCTTGTAACCGAACTTCAACCAACCGGTATTGATCTCATAGGCATGCGAGTCGAGACTGTTAACACGATACCGGTTTGGGCTGGAAGCTGGATAAACATCCGTAATCAGCTTGCCGTTACCGGCTTCAGGCACCCCGGAATACTTGTAGGCATATCCCAGCAGGGCATCAAAGCGGTCTCCGCCATAGGAGCCGATCAGGGAGGAGTTGACCGTATCCCATGAACCATAGGTAAGCGCCAGATCTGCGCCCCACCCGGGTCGAGGTTTTCGGGTGGTGACATCGATCATACCGCCCAGACTGCCGGGGTTTCCAAGATCATAGGGCCCCTTGACAACCCGGACTTTTTCAACCTCCGCAAAATCGACATGAAAAGACGGTGGGTCCATTCTGGAAGGACAGGCGCCATGAATGCGCGTCCCGTCAATCAGTACATTGATATTATCTTTCTGGAATCCGCGGATAACCGGGTCATTGGCAATGGCTCCTTTGCGCACAAAAGAGACGCCCTCGATACTTTTGATCGCCTCGCCCATATCCCTGGCCGGACTTTCACGGATCTCGCGCATGGAGAGACTTTCCTCCTGGGCCGGTTCTTTCTCTCCCCTGACGGTAATTTCATCCAGCACGGTTTCGGCCAGAACCGGCAGGGCGGTGCTACTCATCAAAACTGCACAGGTCAGTGTTGAAATAATCTGATTCATTCATCTCCTCCTTGGTTATGTTCAGAACACTCATAAGCAGACATGACACGGACGAGTCATGACAGCGCCTGCAAAAGAGTCGACCCTGCCTTGCTGCCGCAAAGGCAAGCAAAGCCGGCACAACTCCAGTGTTGCGGACACAGGTTTTACTACAACCCGGATTAATTGGAATAGATCAGGAAAGGCAGAAAAACTTAGGGGGAGGATCGGGAGGATCGCCATGACGTGAGGTCAAACGCTCGTGCATTGTACTTGATGTCAAGATTTCCATCTGGATCGGAGCGATCCTGACGAAATTGGAGGGAAGGTGCTGAATATTTTCCATGCCCAACAGGGCGAAAAATTTTCCACTGCCACAGGTGCGGCCGCTAATGGTGACCCTTGCCGGACCATCATCCGATGAAGACTCCTCCGATGCTGAGGTAACACTTTCACCCTCCTCATGCTCGGCATGATTGCGGGGTGCACAGCAGCTGGCAACCATCTTCGGCAGAGTTGCATCATGTTTTACACTGCAACATCCGCCGGACGGCCTTGCAGATTTTGAGGCGAGATCGGTTTTATTCCTGTTTTGCCAGCAGCAGCAGTCATGCGCAGCTGAGCGTTCAACTGAACAACCATCGATACGGCAGTCTCCGGAACATTGTCCGGTAAGTGCATGTGCAACCAGTTTCGATTTCATGGCAATCGGAGCCAACGGACTAAAAACAATCGTCAGGTAGACAATGACCATCATCAGCGAAGCTATGTAACGGTGAAATCTGTTCATGCATCTACCTGAAGTGCTGGAGTAACATTTCTTTATTGGAAAACCATATCATGTAAAAGAGTGATAAAGTCTCAACGCCCATCTATTTGTAAACTCTTCCAGAGATCGTCACATCAACTGTACCAAGCAATTACAATGTGTCAAGAAATAGTTAGAAGAGGATATCTTAATACAAAATAAACCGGCGCATCAGTGCGCAGAATTAAATTCACTGTTTGCCAACGACTTCACCCGCGTAGTCGCAAAGCAAGGTCTGCACCTCGATTCCAATCGCGTGATGCGCAGCAGCCTCACGAGCGCGACCGGCGACAAGATCCATCAGATCATCATTAAATCCGCTGGTAATTGCAATTTCCCGCGCCGTATTGGCTTCCGAAATCAATGCAATAATTTCCGAAGAAATCGCCGCTTCTTCCGCCCACCCGAGCAGCACAGCCAGATCCAGTTTCGATGCGGCTGCATGGGTATTCTCATGGCCACAGGCTATTTTCAGCATTTTGGCAAACTGGCACGCAAGCACAGGGTGCATGAAGCCGCGCTGGAGGCAGGCCCGCAGAGCATAGGCAACATGGTCACCCATCATGATGAAGGCCTCTTCCGAAAGAGAGGCAATATGTTTCTGAGCCACCATTTCACTGGTACGCCCGGTGGATAGAACTATGTTATTGCAGCCGCAAGCCAGTGCCACATCCAGTGCGGCATTGATGGTATCGGTCCAGGCCTTGGCCGAAATCGGACGTACGATACCGGTGGTGCCAAGAATCGAGAGTCCGCCAATTATCCCGAGACGGTTGTTGAGAGTTTTCAGGGCGCGCAGTTCACCATCGGGAATACTGATAACGACATGAAGGCTTGAACCGGAAGACTGATGCTCAAATACTTCACTGACAGCATCCTTGATCATCCGGCGCGGAACCGGGTTGATGGCCCACTCGCCGGGCGGAACCGCCAAACCCGGCTTGGTTACTTTGCCGATACCGGTACCCCCTTCAATAACTACGGAAATCCTTCCTTCAAGTCCCAGAGGATCTTTAAGAGATGGGGGCTGGGGATGATTTCGGTTCACAGCCGCATGCAATTCCGCTCCGTTGGTAACATCCGGATCGTCGCCGGCATCCTTTATTACATAGCAGGCGGCCGACTTTTCTGTAAAGAATTGCCCATACAGTTGGAAATTGGCACTGCCACCACCCGGCAATTCAATAGTAACTTCGCTGACAAACTCCTGCTTCATAAGCATCAGCGCGGCTCCCTTGGAAGCAGCAGCGGCACAGGCACCAGTGGTATAGCCGGAACGTAAAACTTTTTTCACAGAATCCCCGTCAAAAACATGTGCCAGAAATGAAGTGTCAAAAAGGAGAGCGGAATGCCGATTCCGACCATCATCCCCACCAACGGAGGATCAAGTTCGTGGTCGATGGCAATAATCCCGGCGGTGATCATCGGCGCCATGGCCGCCTCGAAGATGGTGATTTGCGTGACACTGCCTGTTGCCCCCAGCAGCACAACATACAGCAGGTAGATCAGAGCCGGTCCCAGCAGGAGTTTGTAACCCAGACCGGCCGCCAATGGTTTCAGCACCGCTTTCAGACCGCCGAATTGAAGCTGAAAACCAACCGAAACCAGGGCCAGCGGCGTCAGGGTTGAGCCCAGTTTCTCCAGAATTGTGACGCTCCAGGCCGGAAAAGTAACCGGTCTTAGCAGCAGTGCCAGAATCAGGGCTTGAAAGGGAGGAAAAAGAATGATCTTGCGCAGCATCTGGCTTGGCGAAGCATCGCCGGACGAATAGACCGTGGCGGCCAGGATACCGAGGGTAGAGAGCACCATGAAAGAGCCGAGCTGGTCGGCGATAATGCCAATACCCAGAAATTCCTTGCCGTAATAGGCCTCAATCATCGGCAGTCCGACAAAAGAGGTGTTGCCCAGCCCTCCCACCAGAATCAGGGCGCCTATTGTACGGCGCGGCAACTTTAAAAGCTTTCCAGTAAAATGAAACAGCGGCCAGGCCAAGCCGAACAGCAGCCAGGCCATAGTTGCCGTCAGTAGCAGTGAACTGTCAAGTTTCAGATTATGGATATGCAGGATCGCCAGAGCCGGCAGGGAAATATGGATTATAAAACCATTCAGCGCAGAGGGTGTATTGGCCGGAAACCGCCCGGTTTTCCGGAGCCCGATGCCGGCCAGCAGGCAAACCGCCAGAAGAATGATGTTTGCCATGAGAAGGCGTTATCCCTCTTCAGCCAGGATTGCCAGTGCATTGACCACGGCGGCGGCCACATTGGAGCCCCCCTTGCGGCCGATGTTGGTAATAAAGGGGACGTCATGCCCGTCGCCAGCCAGAGCGTTCTTGCTCTCTTCGGCGCCGACAAAACCGACCGGCAGACCAACGACCAAGGCCGGATCAACCTGCCCGGCCTGCATCAGGCGCAACAGTTCGAAAAGCGCCGTAGGTGCGTTACCAATTACGAAAATACGATTGTCCGGATTGGTGATCGCCTTGCGCATGGCGGCAATCGAGCGGGTGACACCTTCTTTTTGAGCCAGTTCGGCCACATCCGGATCGGCCACATGGCAGGTCACGGCACAGCCGAATGATGCCAGGCGGGCTTTACTGATACCGGACAGGGCCATGTTGGTATCGGTCACGACACCGGCTCCGCCCTTAAGTGCCGCAAGGGCCTTTTCGACGACGCCATCCGAAAAAACCATCGAACGGGCGTACTCGAAATCGGCGCTGGTATGAATGGCGCGACGAACAACCTGCCATTCCGCCTGCGGCCAGCCATGCTCACCGGCCTCGCTGTCAATGATCTGGAACGACTGTGTCTCGATCTCTTCCGGTTTCATTCCCAGTGAGTCCATCAGCGCCACCCCAACTTGTCCAGCGCTTCGCCTATCCGCTCTTTCTCGATCTCGGCCAGCTTGCGGTGCGCACCAAGGTGGTCACCCATTTCCATGATCAAGCCGGGATAACGTTTTTGGGCTGCTTCAATTTCCTCCGGCAGGTCATGCAGCACATGGGCACCCATAAATAGAAAGTATGGCATCAGCAGAATTTGATCTGCGCCTTTGGCAACGCAGGCATCAATACCGCTCTGGATATTCGGCTCATGCATTTCGCGAAACGAAACTTCCACAATCTCGAAACCGGTCATTTCCTGTACCATTACCGCCACTTCACGGGCGGCATCATTTGCCTCGGCGATCCGACTGCCGTGCGCCATCATCAGAATTGCAGTTTTCATTGTTCCTCGCATGTTTGAATTCAATTCACCCATTTAGTGCCAATCTTCCGCAGGCTAATATGTAGGTCCATCCCCTTGCGGGTGGCCACTTAACTATCATCCCCATCGCCAGAGAGCAAGGATCAAAATAATAACAAGAACGATGGAGAGGTTCATGTACGCCATGAAAAAGAATACTCTCTCGTGCAGCGCTTTTTTTTGTCTTCCAACCTCAATCAGTGATCCAACCACTCTCATGGCTGTCACTTTTTCCTGTCCGTGGGGAGCCTGCTTCAGGGCTTCCGTCAGATCGGTGCCGGCATTGTGACGCCCCATATGTAGGCCCTGTTTCCAGAATCGGCTTTCGGTGGCATCATATATTTTTTCTGCAAAAGCGAAATAAGCCGGCCGACCATCTTTTCCGTCACAGGAAGCCAGTTCATCCAGCGTCAAGTCGCCTGACGCTGGACCAGGAACCGGACCGCTTCGCTTTGCCTTGAGACGGGGACCGATTACTGTAATGACGAATACGGCTGAGATGACCATTACCAGATACAGGGCAACCTTTACCAGAAGCAGGATGCCGAAACGGGTATGCAGAAGTGTATCAAAAGAATTGAAGCGATAGAAAGTCAGGATTATGCCGGTCAATCCCATAAGCACCATTGAGATGATACCGACCCGCAGTTCGCCTCGCGGAAGTCCGCTGGCCGCATAGACCGGCTTGAGTACCAAGTGCACATACAGGATCGTTCCGAACCAGAAAATTGCGGTCAGGAAGTGGATATAGCCGACCAGCAGCCGTAATCCTTTGGAGAGAAGGCTTGTTTTCGGACTTTCTATTTTGGCAGCACGTTCAGCGGCAAAGGTCTTGCCGGCAGCGGTCAATTCGCCGCCACCGTTCGGATCAAGGTGGCAGACAACACATCTCTGTCCGGTCTGCGCGGCGTATTCTTCGGTAGCGCTAGCTTCCTGCGAAGCGCTCAGCACGAATGCCGTAACAAGTAAAAATTCAACAACAAGCTGTAAAATAACTTTAGTCATGCGGCCCTTTCCTGTTTTGCACAGCCAACTCGCCAACCCCCTCCGCATCCAGACTACGTATCCCGGTCCAACGACCGGAAAGCGGCTCTTTGATTCTTTCCTCCCCCAGCCTTTCCAGCAACTCCGTCACAATCCGCCAGGAGGGCAGAACATCTCCTCCAGGAGCGTCATGGCGATGTACACGTGGCGGGTGCTGTTCGGGAGTCAGCCCTTTGATCGGGAGGCCCGGTTGCATAACCTGTTTGAAACGCTGGGCGCGTCCTTCGTTATTGACGAAGGTGCCATCCATCTCTACCCAACTGGTGACAGGAAGAACGACCTCGGCTCGTTCCAGTAGTGCCGTAGATTGCCAATCGGCCGCCGCCAGCACCCTGATATCCTGCGGTAGGCCATCCGGCAGATCGGCCTCCAGTGCGATGATTCCCTTGAGATTGCCACTTGCCAGCGCTTCAGAAAATGATATTGCGCCATGTTCAAGGGCCAGCAACCCGCAACCAAAAGCGTTGGGGCCGTCCAGCAGAAAGGCCAGTTTCACGCCATTTCCGGCAGCAGTGCGAATGGTATCCAGACCTTTGTGTCGGGTACCGCAGATAATTACCGGCCTGGCAGCCTCTCCCAACGGCACATCAGAGAGTGTAATTACCGACTCACTCTCAAACAGTTCCTGTTGTGTGGCATTGACCGGGCATTCGCTTCCCACGATGAAAATCCTGGCGCCATTGCGCCAGGCCTGGCGCACGGCCAGCGCCATCATCGGAGCCTGCTCCAGCAGGTCGCATTCCATCACCGCGACCAGATCGGCCTGCCGCACATACTCCTGCGAAGCGGAATTTTGCGGAGTCAGCAGGGAAACAGCTTCAAGCGTGCGCTCGGCGTGCAGCACGTCGCCTGAGTAGCAAAGCGCACCGGCATCCAACAGATCTCGCAACCGGGCGACCAGCAGGTTACCTTCCAGCGACATGCGTGGCGAACCGATGATCGCCAGGGCACCGGAACCGTGCACAGTCAAAAATTCGTTCAACCGCTCCATAACAGCATCCAGTGCGGCGGCCATGCTGACCTGTTGGCGGTCAACCAGAGCCTGACGCGGACGTTCCGGAGCATTAACAGAGGCGTTGGAAAAACGCCCCCGGTCGCAGATGAACCAGCCGTTGACATGGTCGTTACGGCGGGCGGTAACCTTGAGCAGTTCCCGATACCGCGCCATCGGGACGGTGTTGCACCCCAGCGAGCAGTGCGGACAGACCGAAGGAGCCATATCGTAATCCCAGTAGCGGGCTCGGAAGCGGGCAGTTTTATCGGTGAAGACCCCGGTCGGGCAGATATCCACCAGATTGCCGGAGAATGGGGATTGCAGCATGCCATCCTGCTGGCGACCGAAATAGACCGCTCCGGAACGCCCCATGACGCCGAAATCGGTGCCGCCGGCATATTCCTGATAGAAACGCACACAACGGTAACACTGGATGCAGCGGTTCATCTCATGCTCAACGTACGGCCCCAACTGCTGATTGACGTGGGTCCGTTTCCTGCCGTCATAGCGGCGGATGCTGTGACCGCCGGCAATCGTATAATCCTGCAGCTGGCATTCACCCCCCTCGTCGCAAACCGGACAGTCGTGGGGATGGTTGATCATCAGCCATTCGATCACTGCGCGGCGCATGGCAAGCGCTTCTTCATCGGTGGTTGAGACCGCCATGCCATCCTGGACCGGCAGCATGCAGGACATCTGCAGTCCCTTGACCGGTCCCTCCAGCATCTTGACGGCGCAGACCCGGCAGGCTCCGGCCTTGCCCAGCGCCGGGTGCCAGCAGAAATGCGGGATGACGATGCCGATGCTGCGGGCCGCCTCCAGCACATTGGTTCCTTCCGGCACTTCCAGCGCTATATTGTCAATGATTAATTTGGCCATAAGTTTGTATTCCGCTATAAAGTCCCCCTTTTTGAAAGGAGGGTTAGTTATACCTTGTCACATTCAAAATCAAATTTCCCTCAATCCCCCTTTACAAAGAAGGAGGTTTTGAAAACAGGTGCTCATGCCGGTTGGGTGATAGGAGGGGGGATAGACCGTCACCACCGACAGTCCGTCACGCACAAGACTGTCGGCACTCCGCACCAGAAAACGCCAGCCGCTTACCAGACCGTCTTCACTGAGCTTGAAGGGGCCGGCACCATTACCGCCCGGAAAAAAAATCAGTGCATCGCGTTGTAGCGGTTGCTCCGGCGTCATAATCAGAAAATCCATTGTTACACCGGGCTGGGTCGGTATGGTGCGGATTTCCGACAAAGCAAACGAGTTGCCGGTCAGAATCAGAATAAAAATTGATGTAAGAAGCGATCGCAGCATCACCGTCCGGGTACTCCCTCGAACGGACAGCACTTTGCATTAATGTGCTCCTGCAGTTCATCCTCAAAATGCTTCAACAAACCCTCCAGCGGCCCCATCGCACCGGGCGCCAGGGCACAGAAAGCGTAGTTCAGCAACCGGACATGTTCTCGCAGAATATCCATATCACCGATCTGCCCCTGGCCGTTCTCGATCCGTTCCAGAATGTGCTGCACAAAGGGGAGTCCTTCACGGCAGGGGGTGCACCAACCGCACGATTCACGGGCAAAGAAACGGATCAGGTTGAGCGTGACCGCAACCATGCAGGTATCCTGATCAAATACGATGATCCCGCCGGTCCCCAGGCGTGAACCGGCTTTGGCCACCGGATCGAAATCCATCGGCACCTGCCAGTGCTCAGAGGTTAAGTAGGGGGTGGAGGCGCCGCCAGGGATGCAGGCCTTGAAACTGCTGCCGGGGCGCATGCCGCCGCAGTGGCCGTCGATGATTTCACCCAGCGCCATGCCGAGCGAAAGCTCGAAACATTCCGGCTTGACCACATGACCACTGATGCAGAAAAGCTTGCTGCCGGCCGCTTCGGGAGTGGCAGCCAGATTTTTCCACCACTCCGGACCACCATTGATAATGGCCGGGATGTTGGCCAGTGTCTCAACATTGTTGACAACGGTCGGCTGTCCCCATAGACCTTTGACAGCCGGAAAAGGTGGTTTGGCACGCGGATTGGCACGTTTGCCTTCCAGTGCATTGATCAAGGCGGTTTCTTCGCCGCAGATGTAGCGACCGGCGGATTGATGCAGACCCAATTCAAAACTGAAACCGCTCCCCTGGATATTTTCGCCCAGAAAACCGGCCTGGTGGGCAGCTGCTACGGCCAACCGCAGATTGTCGGCGGCAAGTTCATAGCCACGGCGGATGAAAACGAAGGCATGCCGGACGCCCAGCGCATAACAGGCCAGCGCGATCCCTTCCACCAGCAGGTGCGGGTTATGTTCCAGCAACACCCTGTCCTTGTAGGTGCCCGGCTCCATTTCATCGCAGTTGCAGATCAGGTAGCGCGGCCCCGGCAGGTTACGCGGTACGAAGGACCACTTTTTACCGGTCGGAAAACCGGCCCCGCCCCTGCCCCGCATACCGGAATCAATGACCGCCTGCTGCACCTGGTCGGGCGTCATGTCTCGCAGTGCCTTCGTAAGAGCGCTGAAACCACCTTCGCTCCGGTATTCGCCGAAGGAGAGGCAGCCAGCTTGGCGGTTATTTTTTAGAAGGATCTGTTCCAAGAGTCAGCCAATCTGCCGCAGTTCGTTAATTATTTCCAGAGCATGCTCCGCTGTCATTCGGCCATGCTGCCGTTCCCCGACCATCAGGCAGGGAGCTTCCCCGCAGTTGCCAAGGCATGAGCAGGGCAGCAGGGTCAATGCGCCATCCGTAGTCGTTCCGCCCGGCTTGATTTCCAGTGATTCTGAAATAAATTTCAGCAGCGTTTCGCCCCCCATAGCCCAGCAGGAGATCGAATCGCAGACGTGGATGACATGCCGCCCCACTGGACGGCGATAGATCATCTCGTAGAAGGTGGCCAGTTCCTCTACCTGCAGTACAGACAAACCCAGCAGCTCGGCAGCTTCAGGCAAAGCCTCGTCGGTCAGCCAGCCGTAGTGTCTTTGCAGTTCCTTCATCACATCCACCGCGGCTTCACGGTTCGTGATGGCCTGGGCGACACGCTGTTGAAGTTCAGTTTTGAGGGATGCGGGGATCATGGGAAGGTATTATAGATGCTTTGGGCGACGTGGCAAGCGGAAATCATGGCAGGAACCTGGCAAAGACCTGATTGGAAAGCAGCAGGCCGCGCCGGGTCAGGCGCAGCCTCCCCTTTTCCAGTAGCAGAAGATCTATCCGTAACAGCTCATCAACAACGCAGCCGTAAGCAGCCTGCAGCGAAGTGCCAAACTCCCGCTCAAAATTTTCCGGCGAAATTCCATCTGATAGCCGCAAACCCAGAAACATGAATTCCGCCATCGCATCTTCCTGTGTCAAGAGATGGTGGTCCTGGCGCGGCAGACGCTCGGCAGCCAGGACACTGCCGTAATCCTCCAGAGTGTAATGGTTACTGAACCGCAAACCATGGCCATCGCGCAGAAAGGAGTGCGCTGCTACCCCCAGTCCCAGATACCCGTCCCTGCGCCAGTAGCCGCTGTTGTGCCGGGAACTAAAGCCATCCCTGGCATAATTGGCTATTTCGTAATGTTCATAACCGGCTGTAGGAAGCAGACGATCGGCGGTTTCGAACATTTCCGCCGAACGATCCTCATCCGGGATTTCGGGGCTGTCTTCCGGATAGCGCAGTGAAAAAGGAGTTCCTTCCTCCACGCTCAGACCGTAAACCGAGATGTGCTCCGGTGACAATTGCAGGGCTTCCTGCAGATCGGACTGCCATTGAGAATGAGTCTGCCCCGGCAGCGCATGAATCAAATCAATGCCGACATTGTCGAAACCGGCCCGACGTGCATCACGAAAAGCCCGGCGGGCCTGATCGGCGTCATGAACACGCCCCAGACAGTGCAGCAATGTATTATCAAAAGTTTGAATGCCCAGCGAAAGGCGATTTACACCGGCAGACCGAAATGCACGCAGCCGATCTTCGTCAACGGTACCCGGATTAGCTTCCAGCGTAATTTCAACGTCCGGCGATAAAAAAAATGAGGTTGCTGTCTTTTCGATAATCTGCGCCACCTGCTGCGGATTCAGAAGAGACGGGGTTCCGCCGCCGAAATAGATTGAATCAAGCGGCCGGACTGTCGTCCCTCCTGCCTGTACAAGGCACAGTTCTTTAATCAGCAGATTGTGGTAACCGTCAAGCTCGTTATTGCGGGGCTTGCGGGATGTGAAAGCGCAGTAACCGCATTTCTCGCGACAGAATGGAATATGAATATATAACCGATTGAACATGACTATATCCCGTATTTTTCGAGTGCCGACTTTATGCCGGTTATGATAGTATTGAAAACTGTAGCTGGTAAATTAAAAAAGGGGTATCCATGAAAAAGAATTTGTTACTGTCACTTTCCTTAGTTGCAGCGTTATCTTCAGCCTCCTCCGTCCTGGCCATGCCGAACAAGACTGCTGCACCCGCAGCTGCAAATGAAGCCCAGCCGGCTGAAGTGCTTTCCGGCAAGGCACTTCAGACAATGAATAGCGGTGGCTACACTTACGTTAATATCCAGAAAAAAAATAACGAAAAAGTCTGGGTTGCCATTCCGGAAACCGCCGTCAAAGTCGGTTCACAGATGAGTTTCAGAGGCGGCATGGAGATGGTTAGTTTTGAAAGCAAAAGTCTCAAGCGCAAGTTTGACAAGATTATCTTTGCTGGCGGCGTAGTATCCAACGCTTCGGTAAAAGCAGCACCGGCCGGTTCTATCAAGGACAAGGCCGCTTCGCCCGGCAGCAAAGGCGCGACATCCACCAAGGATGCCAAGATCACTGTAAAGAAGGCAACCGGTCCCAATGCGGAAACGGTTCAGGAAGCTTTTACGGACAGTGCAAAACTGAACAAGAAAAAAGTTGTCATAAGAGGCAAAGTTGTCAAAGTCTCGGCACAAATCATGGGTAAAAACTGGGTTCATATTCAGGACGGAACCGGCTCACATACCGCAGGAACCCACAACCTGGTCTGCACATCCAAAGAAATGGTTGAAGTAGACGATGTTGTCACGGTGAGCGGCATTCTCGCCAAGGACAAGGACTTCGGCGGTGGCTACAAGTATGCCGCCATCGTGGAAGAAGCAACCTTCAAAAAGTAACCTGAACTGAATAACTTTATCACGGGTCCCGCTTGACTACAGGCGGGGCCTTTTTTACGGCAGTTGAAACCTGTCAACCATCCTGTTACAGTGCGGCATGTCCAATCCGGTACAGAAACATTATCAACAATACCCCTATCCGCACTACCCGCTGATCGCCTCGGTTCAGCGCTGTGACACTTACGCTCTCAACCTTGACGCGCTCTGGATCCGTTTCAACCGCAATCTGCCTCCGCCTGAAGTCAGAAACATTTTGATCGCCGGTTGCGGAACATTCTCGCCCTACCCTTTTTCAATCGCAAACCCCAATGCCACCATCACCGCTCTCGACCTTTCGGAACGCAGCCTGAAAAGAGCCAGCCTACATTGCCTGCTGCATGGCCGCAGAAATATTGTCTTTCGTTGCGGAGACTTGCTGGATGACGTCTCAATTGCCGGAGCTTATGGACTGATCGATTCTTACGGAGTTCTGCACCACCTTGACGACCCGCTTGCAGGCCTGAAAATACTGGCAAAACATCTGATTCCTGACGGGATCATAAGAATCATGCTGTACAGCCGCTATGCCAGGAGGGAGGAGGAAGCGATCCGTCACGCATTGAGAATGCTTGAAATACGCACTCCAATTGAAGCCAGAAAGTTCCTGAAAAAGGCCCGACCCGGTTCGCGACTGGCCAGGTACCTGGAAATGGGCGATGAAATTAGGACCGAGTCAGGAATTGCTGATGCTCTGTTGCATCCGCGTGTCCATACTTACCGTGTAGACGAGCTTTTGAATATGATTGCTCAAGCCGGCTTGCAGCCACTGCTGTTTGCTCATCCGGGTGCCAAGGAGAATGTACAGGAGGAAATTGACCGACTGCGCATGCTTGAAAAAGAGTACTGTTCGACTGGCAACTTCATATTATATCTGGGCAGAGACACCGTAAACCGACCAGAAAAAAGAACTGACAGTTGGCTTGTCCTCAATCCGTGCCTGACATACTTAGTCAAGCGTATTAACTTGGGAAGTGTTCAAATTCCTGCGCGAATCGGCTACGAAAATCCTTTGCTCGGAAGAGAGGAGAGAAACTTTTTGAGGCAATTCATCCGGCCTGTGAACAGCGACAAACTGTCTACTGACTCGAGGGATGCTGTAAAAAATTACAAAAGACAGCTTTTCCTGCTGGAGTACGACACTTGGTAACGATAGCTTTGTAGAGAAAACTTCAATTACGATATTCCAGCTTTTATTTTCCACCCAATCCGGCCAGGTTGAAATTTAGCGAATAGGACTGATTGCCGGGTCGCTGGTGGACGGCAGCATTGACACTCCAGCATTTGTGGCGATATTCGGCTGAATAGACTGACTCAAGGAAATCACCTCGGTCAAAAGAATAGCGGGCGACATAGGAAAGATTGAACGGCTTCAACAACCTGGTTCCAAGACGCCCTTCCAGATATTCCACCTGATTGCGGGCCATCTGATAGCCAACTCCAACCGTAGTTCCCTTCCGGTCATCCATTTCCAGACCAACTGAGGCGGTAGAGAAGCGGTTGTCATAATGGTTATAGCGGGTATCAAATGTCAGACGGGTATTCCTGTTCAGCCAGGTATCGCTTTCCAGATTCAGATCACTCCAGGGGCGTTGCGTGTCAACCAACGTCAACAGGTCACGCCTGCCTCCCTCGATACTGTAGCCCAGAGTAAGTTTCACACGGGATATTTCCCGGTACTCGCTGGTCTCCCCGCTGACGAACTTTCCGTTTACCAGGCTGGTGACCGAAAACCCGAGCATATTCTGCCAAACGGTTCGATCGGCATAATCATAAAACGGAAGACGCTGTTGGGCGCGCTCCGGCATGTAGCTGTAGGATATTTCCGGAATGATCTCGTGCCGGATCTTCTTGATTTCATCACCTTTGATATCAAAGCCACGCGTCAATGAGGTCGAAATACGTGCGCCAACCTCCGGTATCACATCGCCATCACTGCTATTGACGCGACTGTCAGCAGTCCGTCTTTCGGTATTATAGCCTCTGACATGCGCACCGGCAAAGAAGGAAGTTTGAAGATAGCCATCCAGTGACTGCTGGTATGTAATACGGGGAAAAAGATGCAGACGCTGGCCGCTGGGGGCAGTTTCGCGATATAGATTTGCAACGGACGCGTCCATATCAAAATAGAGCGGTGTACTGAAAATGGACTGCCGCACTCCGGCAAGTTCCACGGCAGGCAGTGTCTGCAAAGTGGCACTATTATTGTTGGCGTAAAGATCTTCACTATAATGTAGATATGATGTCAGTGCATAATTCTGCCAGGCCTTCAGCGCATTGACCGTAGTATCACTGGATTGCCGGTTGTATTCCCCGCTCTTCTCGCCGAAATCCCCCAGGAAAGAGCGATCACTGGTAAGGTTAACATCCATTCTCAGGTTGGCTTCAGGAGAAAATATCTCTTTGTGGTTCTGCCCGATCTGCCATCGCCAGCGATCCTTGAGAGCGTCATAAATCTGATAGCCCCCCAGATGCCCCTCACTGCCTCTTGAGCGAATATATCGATAGTCAATACCGGTTCCAACCCCTCTTTTGGACAATAGATCCAAGTCAAGCAGAAGATCCTGACTGGGTGAGATGACCCAGTAGGCAGGTATATCAAGCTGAGCACCGCGAGCATTTGAGTATCCAACCCGCGGCAAGAGAAAACCTGATTTTTTTTCACGGACTACAGGAAAAGCGATCCATGGAAGGTAAAGGACTGGAACATCCTTGATGTAGAAGATAACGTTACGACCGGTAGCATATCCCAATAGGTTTACTTTAAGAGCATCTGCACCGAATTTCCAGCTTGGATCAGGCAGGTCGCAAGTGGTTAGTTCGGTGGAAGTGACTTTAAATTCACTTTCATTCAAACGAACAATTTTTTCACCGGTGAATGAAAGATTCATTTCCGGCATCGTGAGGGCGGCCTTGTCTATTTCTGCCATACCGCTCTCCAGGTTCAGCGATATTGATTCACCTTTTATGACATCGTTTCCCTTTGAGAACAGTATATTTCCGTAAGCTGACATAACATGAGTGTTGCTGTTGTAGGTCGCATGGTCAGCAACCAGATTCATCCCCTGCCAGGTAACAACAACATTACCGTCGGCGGTGACCTCTCCCTCCGAGGGTCCCTGTGTCATAGTATCTGCCTTGATGTGTATGTTCTCGTCCGGAACGGGAGATTCGGCCCCAGAGACATTCACGGCAAACGTAACAAACATAAGCAACAGACACAGTATGGTAGAAAGCTTTTTCATATCAGATATCAGCCTCGGATGCCGGTATAATTAACATTTTCAAGCCAGGCCTTTGCTTCTCCCACAACAAAAAGTGATCCGCAAACCAGAACCAGATCGCCAGGCAAAGCGTCGTTTTCAGCAGCGCAGATTCCATCAGCTACAGTACCGCATGGTTTGGAATCAATCCCTATTGAGCGGAAGAAATCTGACAGAGCCCTGTCGTCAAGAGCACGCTCTACACCGGGAGTCACGGTGTAGATTCGATCTACCAGCGACATCAATGGAGCATATATCTGATCTATATTCTTGTCTTCGCAGACGCCGGTGACAAGCAGAAGTCGATTGCGGGGATAGTCGGAAAGCGCCTCAACCAGTGCAGCCGAGCCGGCAGGATTGTGGGCACCATCGAGCAGCAGTGGGGGATTGCCGGGTATCAGTTCCATACGCCCCGGCCAGTACGCCGACGAAATACCTTGCTTCACTGCACTGGCAGAGATTGCGGTTCCTGCGGCATCAAGTAACTCGGCCGCTGCAACGGCCAGAGCGGCATTTTGCCCCTGGAAGCGCCCGGCAATACCAAGAGTAAGACCAGGTAGATTTTTTCCCAAACCAGAATAATCCAATGTTCCGTTGCTGTTCCAGGCGGCTGAAAAATGATTATTGAAACAGTACAGTGGATTTTTCCCAAGATGAGATTGCTGCCAAACAACTTCCAGCACCGCATCTGTCTGATCTGCACAGATCACAGCTGTGCCTGGTTCGACAATTCCGGCTTTTTCCATGGCGATCTTTCGCAACGTGGTTCCCAAATACTCGGCATGATCAATCGAGATCGGGGTGATGATTGTCATCTCGGCCGGCAAGGCAGCTGTTGCATCGGAGCGCCCCCCCATTCCGGCTTCAATTACAGCAAATTGAACCTGTTCCTCACTGAATACAAGAGCTGCCAAAGCCGTGGTAATTTCAAAAAAGGTAGCCTCTTCCGGTGCCTCATCCAGTACAGTTTCCATAAGAGCGGCTAACCTGGTAGACGGGAATTCGGAACCATTTATCCTGAACCGTTCGGTGAATCTTACAAGGTGTGGTGAACTGAACTGGGCAGTAATGTAACCGGCCTGTTTCAGTATGGAAGAGAGGAAGGCTGATGTTGAACCCTTGCCGTTTGTACCGACAACGTGGATGCTGCGGAAGCTTTTCTCAGGATTTCCAAGACGCGACAGCAGTGTGCTTACCCGGTCGACGCCCGGTTTTATTCCAAAGCGCCGACGGGCATACAGCTTCTCCAGCACAACTGCCAGGGACATATCAGGCGGAACGATGCAGCATTCTCAAAATAGATGCGATTTTCTGACGCATTTCGGTACGCGGAATTATTACATCGACCATACCATGGTCCAGCAGATATTCGGCACGCTGGAAACCTTCAGGAAGTTTCTGGCGGATGGTCTGTTCGATAACACGCGGACCGGCGAATCCGATTAGCGCCTTGGGCTCAGAAATATTGACATCTCCCAGCATCGCAAAACTGGCGGTTACTCCACCGGTGGTCGGATCTGTCAGCAGTGAAATGAACGGAATTCCGGCACTCTTCAACTTTGCCAGAGCAGCTGAAGTCTTGGCCATCTGCATCAGTGACAGGATACTCTCCTGCATACGCGCACCACCCGAAGCGGATATAATTATGACCGGCTGATTTTTTTCCAGGCCGCGCTCGATGGAACGGGTTATCTTTTCACCAACTACGCTTCCCATGCTACCGCCCATAAAGGAGAAGTCAAAACATGAGACCTGAACACTCTGGCTCTCAATGGCGCCTTCCACGCAAATGACCGCGTCTTTCGAGCCACCTTTGGCAAGAGCGACATCAATACGGTCCTGATAGCTCTTGGCATCTTTGAATTCAAGAAAATCAACGGAAGTAATGTCTGCATCAAACTCCTGCCAGACACCGTCGTCAAGGAGAGCCTCGAGCCTTTTACGGGCAGAAATACGATAGTGATAGCCGCACTTGGGACATACCTGCAGGTTGGCCTCAATATCCTTGCTCATAATGGTTTCAGAACATCCCTGGCACTTGATCCACATTCCCTCGGGAACTTTGACCTTTTTTCCGCCGGATTTTTCTATCCCGGTTTTTTCTTTGCTAAACCAGCTCATATGTGGCCTCTTAACTTTCGTAATCCTAAAAAATTTGAGTTACAGTAAAAAAGCTAGGTAACAGAATTAGCAGATGCTGTCAAGTCAGTTCAACGTTCCTGAAATAGACCGTTTCAGGGAACCTACGAACTGTTCAAGTTCAGACTTCAATTGCTCTCCGGAATATTTTTCAAAGAGTTTGACGATCGCACTTCCAACCACGACTCCATCGGCCAGGGCAGCCACATCGGCAGCCTGTTCGGGAGTTGATATGCCAAAGCCGGCCATAACCGGCAGCCTGACTTTTTCCATTATGTTGGTCAACTCGAGCGACAGGGAATCCGAAACAACCTGGCGGGCGCCGGTAACTCCAGTCACAGTGACATAATATATGAATCCCCGGCCAAGTTTGTTAACTCTTTCAATCCGCGACAAATCCGACGTGGGCGTCAGCAGGAAAATGATATCAAGCCCGTACAGATCGGCATAGGGAAGTAGCTCATCCGACTCTTCAGGAGGCAGATCAACCAGCAGAACTCCGTCCACCCCCGCATCTGCTGCATCACTACAAAAACGTTCATAACCGTAAGCGTGTACCGGATTCAGATATCCCATCAGAACGATCGGAACTTGAGAATGGACGCGTGCTTTTCTGACCGAAGTCAGGACACCAGTCAGCGTAGTTCCTGCCGCCAAAGCCCTTTCCGATGAAAGCTGAATGGTCGGTCCGTCGGCCATGGGATCCGAAAACGGCATCCCCAGCTCAACAATATCAGCGCCGGCTTTGTCCAGAAGACAGATTATTTCTTCCGTATGTGAAAGATCCGGGTCACCAGCGGTGATAAAAGTCACCAAAGCTTTGGCAGATTGCTCTTTAAGTTCTGTAAATAGTTTGGTAAGCCTGTTCATAAATGCTATGTGAAACCGGCAATTCAGATTTTGAAGCCGGCCATCTCCTTATCAAGAAGGTCTATCTGACGCGACAGCCCGGTTACGGAGGAGTTCATAACCTTTGCGGCTTGACTGTTTGCAGTTGTAGAAGTCTGGATATTGTTTACGGACAATGAAATCAGCGTACTGCTCTCGACCTGGGACCGGCAGGCATCACGGATATGATCGACCATTGATGTCACATCTTCCGTAGATTTGGCAATCAGGCTGCTGGCGCGACTCTGTTCACGAGTGGAGGTACGCAAATTATTGGTAAGTTCCTTCATGCGCTCCACTGCCGACGTAATCAAATCGGTACCGTGCGAGTGTTCGCGAGACGAGTTGGCAATGTGCCCAACCATTTCCTCGACCCTCTCCATAGCCTCCTTGATGCAGTGACTCCCCCGCGCCTGTTCAACAGTCGCCCTGGCAATTTCACTGACCTGAATACTGGCCCGCTTGACGCCAATGACAATTTTTTCCAGTGCAGCACCTGAACGTTCCGAGAGTTTTTCACCCTCCACAATACTGCTTTCCGCCTGATTGATAGCTTCTACCGCCCTGCGGGTGTCTTCCTGGACGCCCTTGATTACCGTAGCAATCTCACGGGTTGAACTGCTGGTCCGTTCAGCGAGTTCACGGATTTCATCGGCAACCACGGCAAAACCCTTCCCGTGTTCTCCAGCCTGAGCGGCTATTATTGCTGCATTCAGCGCCAGGAGATTAGTTTGTTCAGCGACTTCGTCGATAACTGAAAGAATGGCGCCAATATCGTTTGCTCTCATGGACAGATTTTCAACCACTTCGGCGGTAATTTTAGATGAGGCCCGGATAGCCTGCATACCGGTAATAGCCTCTTCGACCGCTTTTTTGCCGGTTACGGCGTCGTTTCTGACCGTTTCCGAGATGGCTGAAGTATCCATTGCGTTCTTTTCAACCTGTTTGATGGTAGCATCCATCTCGGCAATGGATGAAGCGGTAGAACTGGAAGCATCCAGCAGATTGACAATACTGGAGCCGATTTCCTTGATAGAGTAAGCCATTTCCGTAATGGAAGAGCTAACTTCATCAACCACACCGCCAAGTTTTTCGGCACTCATCGCAACCTCTTCGATACTGGCCGCCATTTCAAGAGTGGATGAGGCTGTTTCACCGGCCGAAGCCGACAGTTGATCAACACCTTCCGACACTTCACTAACGGATCCCTTTATCTGTACAACAGCCTGGGATGTTTCCATGACCGATTTTTCCTGCAGTAGTGCCGAACTGACAACCTGTCGGGCAGCTTTTTCGATATCATTATCGATAGACGTCAATACTTCTGAGGCCGAATTTACGCGAGAGACCATACTGTTCAGACTATCAGCCATCGTATTCATAGCGACTGCCAACTCAGCGATTTCCCCTCCTCCTGAAACCTGCAAATGGGTATCCAGGCGACCGTTGGCCACGGTGCGGGCAAAATCAACGCAGGCATTCAGAGGCCTTGTAATTGAGCGGGTAATCAGGAAGGAAAAAAGTGTAATTACAGCAATTGCAATCAGTGTCACAAATCCTGAGGCCACAATCTTGTTAAGGACCATTCTCGACACGGTCTCTTCTGTCAAAGCCACATCACGGCGGATCGAATCAACCATTGCGGCAACAGTTGCACTGAATGTGTTGAAGCGCTCGGTCTGAATCCCAGACATCAGACTGCTGGCCCTGTAAACATCTCCATGACTGACAGATGGCAGAACATCCTCCAGCAGTGTCTTTTTATACTCCTTCCAGATGGAATTGGCCTTATTGATAACGTCCCGCTTAGTTTGTTCTTCAGACAGCCTGAGTCCCACTTCAAATTTCTTGTCGATTTCAGCAGTCCGATTTTTAATATTTGCAGCAAGTTTGCCAGAAGCAGCCTTGTCCGCTTCCAGCATAAATCTTTCCAGGTCGTAGCTGATCTGGTAAATGTCTGATTTTAAAAGAGCGACATTTTCAAGAGCATCTTTGTCGTTAGCAATGCTTTTGTAGGCGGCACCGCCAATTCTGATTTCGTTCATCAGAATCAGACTAATCGCCGTAACCAGCAGGATGGCTATAAATGCTGCTGCAGACAGAAGAACCATCTTTGTGCGAAGTGTAAGACCGCTGGTTCCTGAGGACATTTCTCTCTTCACAAAGCCACTCCTCTCAGGATACGTTAATAGACATAAAAAGCCGCCCGACTATATCAGAGCGGCAGCTTTTATATCAAGCAAAAACGCCTCAAGTAACGGCTTAGCGCTGATCCTTCAGGAGTTGATAAAGCGCATTAACAAGTTGCTCGGGCGATATGTTTCTGGTTTAAATTGACATCTGCTTATTAACCGGTGAAAGCAGGGTATAAAGGCATATTTTGCTTAACGAGTTCTCGTGGATGTGTCGGCCAACGCAATTTTTTCTTTCTGCAGCTCGAATTGTTCAAGCATTTCCTTACGGACGAGACGGATTTTCTTGATATATGCATTGGCCTGCGGGCCCTGTCCACAGTAATATTTTTTGGCCCGATCAAGATTTCCCCGAGCCATTTCAAGTTTTGTGTATAACTCCCGTACGGCAGCTTCTGCACATTTCGAATCATCCTTCATATCCTTGGGAAGGAATCCATGGCTTTTGGCGCGATAAGGCATCAACTGCCAGACACCGAGAGCCCCCATGGCAGACACTGCATTTGCCGACAGTTTGTGACCGCCGGTTTCTACCAATGCAATCTCAGCCAGGTCAAAGGGCATAAATACGGTACCAACCGTTTTTTCAAAACAGATACCGGCAAGCTGACGAGCACGTTCCAGAGTGGTTATGCGTGCAAAAGCCAGCTCAATCACCATTTGTTGTTTTTTTCGTTGAATAAGGGAGATGTTTTCGGAATCAAGCAGAGATGTTTCGGTGGCCATTGAGGAGGCTGTTTGAAGTTCGGTCTTATTAAATGGAGCATTTTCGCATGCCGTTAGCAATAACAGACATATCAGATAGATAATTTTATTTCTCATAATAATAGAGTTGGGAAGTGGTATCGGCTTTGCCGGAGCGGCGTCGTTGCCCATATAAAGAAGGGCGTATCTCCGGCGGGTTACTCCTTTCATAGTGAATTTATCCGTAAAACGCCAAAATCCCGATTTTTCGGGATGTTGGAGTTTTCATTCAAGACCGGTTGACCATACTACTGCAGCGCCACCCTGTCAAGCTTATTGATTAGTTTGTGTTTATCATCAGTACGTTAGGCGAAGTCTAATAGGCTTCATGGTTTGCCAGCACATCCTCGCTGCTGACACGACCACGGAATATCCGGTAGACCCAGATCTTGTAACAAATAACAATCGGAACAAAGATCAACGCAACACCAGCCATCAATTTGAGCGTATACAAACTGGACGATGAATTGTAGATTGTCAGATTGGAAAGCGGGTCCACGCTGGACGGGATCAGGTTTGGAAACAGGCCTGCCACCCCGGTAAAACAGACAAATGCAATCGAGAGGCACGAAAACAGAAAGGCCATATGCAGACGTCCTTTAACGGCAAGCACCTTGATCAGCAGCAGTGAAACAACAGCTACAACCGGGAGGACTGCCAGCAGAGGGGTTGACAGATAATTGGAGTATAGTTTGGTAGCCGGATAGCTGTACCCAAGAAACGCGACCGCCACAACCAGCAGCGGCAACCAGAGTCTGTTGGCCATGGCAGCCGCCCGCACGGATAGTTCTCCGGTGGTTTTGATGGCGGCATACAGAGAACCGTGAACTGCGAAAAGCATTACAAACAGCACTCCGGTAAGAAGGCCATAAGGATTAAGCAGCGTCAGCAGCGAACCATCGTAAGCAAAGTTTGCCGTCGCAAAATCGTTGCGCATCGGAATGCCTTTGAAAATATTACCGAAGGCAACCCCAAACAGCAGCGCCGGCAAGAAACTGGAGATTGTGATGGCAATGTCCCAACCGGATTTCCACCCGGCTCCATCCATCTTGCCGCGAAATTCAAAAGAAACGCCTCGCACTATCAGCTCAAACAGCAGCAATAAAAGGGCCGTGTAAAGATTGCTGAACATCAATGCGTATGTTGTCGGAAAGGCTGCAAAAGTAACTCCCCCGGCAGTAACCAGCCAGACTTCGTTGCCATCCCATACAGGTCCAACGGTGTTGATCAGTACCCGTCGTTCCGTATCATTTTTTGCCAGGAAGCCAGACATGAAACCGGTTCCCAGAACAAAACCGTCCAGCATGAAATAAGCACCCCACAAGACACCCCACAGAACAAACCATATTATCTGAAATACATTGGGTTCCATAACCTAGCCCCTCCCCTGAACATTGATAATTCCGGAAAGATCGTTATCCGGTCCTTTTCTGGCATACTTGCAAAGCAGATAGATATCAATCGTTCCCAACGCCCCATACAGGATTGTAAAGCCGGCCAGTGACACCGCGACCTGCATTGCGGAGATATTTTTAGAAACGCCGGCAGAAGTTTTCAGCACTCCGTAGACAATCCAGGGTTGACGACCGACCTCGGCCACAATCCAACCCAGCTGGTTAGCTATATATGGAAGCGGTATTGAGAACAGCAGCACAGTCAGGAAAAAGCGGTAATTCTCCAGGTTCTTTTTGAAAGACAGGAGTACCGCCAGTGCGCTGGCCAGAATAAAATATGTGCCCAACCCTACCATGGCGCGAAAACTGAGAAATACCGGCAGAACCGGAGGACGCTCATCTTCTGGAAACGCCTTAAGCCCCTTTACTTCTGCAGAAGCGTCGTGGAATGCCAGTATACTGACCATATTGGGGACACAGAGACGTTCAAAGGCGTTGCACTCACGTTTTTCGTCCGGCAGCAGAAACAGGTTCATGCCGACTTCCTTTTGGGTTTCCCAGATTGATTCCATGGCTGCGAACTTGGCTGGTTGCACCTTGGCTACCTCTACGGCATGTGAATCGCCGATCACTGCCACCAGCAATGAGGCAACCAATCCGAATAATGCTGCCTGCCGGAAGGATCGTTTAAAGAAAGGCACTTCATTCTTGCGAAGCAGATGCCAGGCTGACACTCCCATCACAAAAAAAGCCGCCACCGTATAACCAGACATAATCTGATGACCGAATTTGATCAGACCATAAGGATTGGTGATCAACGCCAGAAAATCGACCATCTCGGCCCGGTTGTTGCGCAGGACATAGCCGACCGGATGCTGCATCCAGCCATTAGCCAGCAAGATCCATAATCCGGAAAGATTGGTTGCAATCGCGACCAACCAGATCGATAACAGATGTACTTTCTTGGAAACCTTGTCCCAGCCAAAAATCCATAATCCGATGAAGACCGATTCAAGGAAAAATGCGACCGTGGCCTCAATAGCCAGCGGCGCACCGAAAATATCTCCGACATAACGCGAGTATTCCGCCCAGTTCATACCAAACTGAAACTCCATGGTTATGCCGGTTACAACCCCCAGGGCAAAGTTTATCAAAAACAGCTTTCCCCAGAATTTCGTCATCCTCAGCCACATTTCATCGCCAGTGAAAACATAGCGAGTTTCCATCCAGGCAATCATTATCGAGATTCCCAACGTAAGCGGCACAAAAATAAAATGAAACATGCAAGTTACCGCAAACTGGACCCTGCTGAGCATCAACACATCCATAACACCTCTCCCTGTAGTAATATGTTTCTAATTTACAACCAAATTTCAACAAGGCTAAACAGAAGCATGGTTAGTATAAATCGGAACGAAATAATTGCAAGCAACAAGACAAACTGGACTGTTTTTATCTTGTTTTATGGCAAAATTTTTTAGAAGGGACTCTACAGACTATACCCCGGCCAAATCCTTCAGGGTGACTTCTTCAAGAACATCACGAACTTTACCTTGCACTCTTTTCCAGACCGGATGCACAGTGCATGATACATCGCGAATACATTCCCCGGGGCCGACTACACAGCGGTTGGGGGTGATCGGCCCCTCAACGGCTTCCACCACCTCAAGCAGAGTTATTTTTTCTGGAAGACGCCCCAGCAAAAAACCACCGCCTGTACCGCGGTATGATTTAACCAGCCCGATTTTGCTGAACTGCTGGAATATCTTTGCAAGAAATGTAGCTGGTACATCTACAGCAGCAGCGATGTCGCTCAACAGACAAACGCGGTCAGCCGGCTGCGACGCCAGATAAACTATCCCTCGAATTGCATATTCCCCTTTGCGGGTAAGCTCCATCATTGAGAAAACCCCTAACAAGACATTTTTTATCTTTTTAGGGGTTTTCCGGCTGATTGTCAACCTAAATTTGAAAACAGATTTGATATTGCAGTATCAACGACCAACCATAATGCCCAGATCCTCTGCCGTAGCAACAATTTCACCTTGCGGATCGACCAGTTTCAATTTACGGATGGTATCTTCGATAGGGACAGAAGTGATCTTTCTCCCCTTCAGGCAGGCCATCCGGCCGAATTCACCATCGGCCACCATTTGTACAGCCTTGGTTCCAAAACGGCTCCCCAGTGCGCGGTCGAAAGTCGTGGGTGAACCGCCCCGCTGCAGATGACCCAAAACCGTTACTCTCACATCCATATCCAGGCATTCTTCAATTTTTTTGGCGACAAACTGCCCGATACCCCCCAATCGTTCAATAGACAGTTTTTCACAGGCTGCCTGAACGACCACCCGGTCGCCACCCATGGGAAAAGCGCCCTCAGCCGCCACAATGATGCTGAAACGGCTGCCGCGTGCTGAACGGTCCTTGATTGCGGAACAGATTCGGTCAATTTTAAATGGGATTTCAGGAATTAAAATCACATCCGCTCCCCCTGCGATACCTGATTCAAGGGCGATCCAACCGGCATAACGCCCCATGACTTCCAGAATCATGACCCGATGGTGGCTCTCGGCGGTTGTGTGAAGCTTGTCCAAAGCGTCAGTAGCGGTCTCTAGCGCGGTATTATAACCAAATGTAAAGTCGGTTTCACAAAGGTCATTGTCGATGGTTTTGGGAATTCCGATCACCGGCACACCCTTATGCATCAGCCCCAGGGCTATTTTGAGCGAACCATCGCCACCAACGGCAATCAGGGCGTCAATCCCGAGTTGGCGGATATTGTCAACGACACGGTCCGAGCAATCGATCCGCACAATTTTACCGTCCTGTTCCAAAGGATAATCAAAGGGGTTTCCGCGATTGGTGGTGCCAAGGATCGTGCCGCCACGCGGCAGAATCCCGCGAACACGATCGAGATTCAGCGGTTGGCATTTATTCAGATTCAGCAAGCCGTCAAAACCATCCTCGATGCCGATCACCTGCCAACCATGTCGGATGATGGCGCTTTTGGTAACGCCGCGAATCACCGCGTTCAAACCGGGGCAGTCGCCTCCGCCAGTCAGGATGCCGATTTTCGAGACAGTCATGCAGAACCTCCTGAAAGTTGAAGTATAAAGTGCTACGTTGCAGGAATTTCCTCTTCTAATTTGACCTTTTTCTTGCCGAAGATCAACGCCACCCAGATGCTGATTTCATACATCAGGTAAAGCGGAATCATGATCACGAACATTGTAATCAGGTCAGCATGAAAGGCAGCAACGATCGCACTGGCCAGCAATGCATATTTTCGTTTTGGTGCTAAAATTTCGTAGCTGACAATTCCAAAACGTGACAGCAGCAACGTAAGCACAGGGAGTTCGAAGATCAGGCCGAATACTAGAATCAGCCGCAGACAGAAATTAATGTAGGCACTGATATTAAACCAGCTCTGCAACCCTTCCGCCTCGTAGGATAGGGAAAAGTTGATGATCACCGGCCAGATTATTATTAAAAAGAACAGGGCACCAATACAGAAGGTCACCGTAGCAGCGGTAACAAACGGCATCACCATTCTGCGCTCGCGACGGGTCAGACCGGGTGCTATGAATAACCAGACCTGATAGAACACGATTGGCAGTGCCAGAATAAAACCAGCCAGCATCGAGATTTTGCACTGGATGAAAAACGGCTCCAACGGGGCGCTATAGTTGAGAGGTCTCTTCTTTACGGGTATATTGACTTCCTGATCGAGTTTGTAGCGGGTATACATTGACGGGGCCAGTTTTTTGACCTTCAGATAAACATCCTTCTTCAGTTCAGTCAGATAGGTCTTGCCGGTCAACGGTTTTTCAACGAACTTCATCAGATCATTGGAATAGTTCCAGGCCACCCCCATGCCTATCACCACAGCAACAACGATAACAACCAACCGCTTGCGCAGTTCCACCAGATGCTCGATAAATGGTACGACTTTTTCTTCGCTCATGCTTCTTTCCTGATTATTCGAAATTGGGATTATTGGCTTCTACGGTTCATTTCCTATCACAGCGGTATGCTGGCGCGCAACCTGATTCAATGATTCTGAATTTTGTGAAAATCATGATCCGATGGTTTTTCGGATAAATCCCTCTGCCAGTGTTTTGTAGAGCGAATGTGGACAGATCCTTTTGGAAATTGCCGTTGCTATGAATGAAGAAGCCATCAGAGGCAATATCATGGTGTGATTGTCGGTCATCTCCATGACAATCACAAATGCAGTTATGGGTGCCTGAACTACCCCGGAAAAATAGGACACCATCGTAAGAAGCACAATTCCTCCGGCAGATGCGTAAGGTATCAACCCGACCAGGTTGTGTCCGAATCCTGCTCCGATTGCCAGCGACGGGGCAAAAATACCGCCAGGTATGCCGCTCAGGTAGGATACTATAGTTGCCAGAAACTTGAGGATGCCATATCCCTGATGCAGATCCCCGTTGCCTTCAATGATGGTTTTTGCCTCCGCATACCCGGTGCCGTAGGTGAGGTTGCCGGATGCAAGCCCAATGACAGCCAGCAATAGGCCGCAAAGCGCCGCAAAAAGAACCGGTCTTTGGTTCATTATAATCCCCAGCCTGCCGGGTATTCCATTGCTGGAGATAAAAAGCAGCGTCCGACTGAAAAGCCCTCCCATCAATCCACCCAGGCCCCCGCAGAGTGCAACCGCCAGCCAGCTGGAATTTAGCGGTATGCTCACAGATGTGCGGCCAAAATAGGTATAATTTCCCAGGAAATACAGTGAGACGACACCCGAAAGCACCACTGCGGTGATCATGGTTCCGCTGGTGCGTTCTTCGAATGATTTGCTCATTTCTTCTATGGCAAAGACGATGCCGGCCAGAGGCGTATTGAAGGCAGCCGACACTCCAGCTGCTCCACCGGCCAGAATCAACCCCCTCTCCATTTCAATCCGTGAAAAACGGGCAAATCTCGACATTGAATACATGATTGATGCGCCAACCTGTACTGTTGGGCCTTCCCTTCCGATTGACGCCCCTGCCAGGAGCGAAAAAAGAGTCAGAAAAACCTTTCCTGCGGCAATCCGCAACGAAAGCAGACTCTTTTTTTCTTCATGAGAGGTGATGGATATGGCGGCAATACACTGGGGGATGCCGCTTCCCTGTGCTCCTGGGACGTATCTTCGGGTGATGTACACAACCGTTGCCAGTCCTACTGGAGTGATAAGCAATGGGAGTTCGGGAGAAAATATCAAGAGATCGTGAAAAAGTCTGTTGGCAATTTCACTTCCCAGGGAAAAGGCGGAAGCGACACATCCGACCGCCAAAGCCCCCCCCCAGAACATGAGACGACGTTGCCATAGGTGTGGAGATATATTCAGTTTTCTAACGAGTCTTACCCTTCTGGTTGCCATGTGATATTGCCTTTTACTATTGATGTTTTATGGGTGCAGCGAAACATTTATCAATCCAATAAAAAAAGCCGCATGAATACGGCTTGTTGTGTTTACCTGTCAACAAACGGCCCGGATCTCGACTGAAAAATTAACCGAGGCGCATGGAAACCGATTTTCCGTGAGCTTCCAGTCCTTCCAGTCCGGCAATCCGCACTATCTCATTTCCGAGGCGTTTCAGGCCACACTCCGAGAAATAGACGATCGAAGACTTCTTGACAAAGTCATCCACCGAAAGGGGCGAGAAGAACCGGGCTGTGCCGCCGGTCGGCAGGGTGTGGTTCGGTCCGGCCAGATAATCACCGGCTGCCTCCGGTGTCCAGTGTCCCATGAAAATTGCACCGGCATTGGTGATTTGCGGCAGAATCGCAAACGCGTCGCTGACCGCCAGTTCCAGGTGTTCTGGAGCGATGCGGTTGGAGAATGCGATCACTTGGTCGAGGGTTTCGGCTATGATGATGGCGCCGTACTTTTCCCAGGAGGCTCGGGCAATGGTTTCTCTTGAAAGTTCGACCAGCTGCCGCTCTACCTCGGCTGCCACTTTTTCCGCAAAGGAGCGGTCGGTAGTGATCAGGATCGACGAGGCCAGTTCATCATGTTCGGCCTGCGAAAGCAGATCGGCGGCAATGTGGGCCGGAGTACCGCTGCCATCACTGATTACCAGAATCTCGCTCGGTCCGGCGATCATGTCAATCCCCACCTGGCCGAAAACCAGCTTCTTGGCGGTGGCGACATAAATATTTCCCGGTCCGGTAATTTTGTCGACCTTGGGAATAGTGTCAGTACCATAAGCCAGGGCTGCCACGGCCTGGGCTCCACCGATTCGGAAGATGCGGTCTACACCGGACAGCTTGGCGGCTACCAGCACATGCGGATTGATTTCGCCTCCCGGTGTGGGGGCCACCATGATGATTTCACCGACACCAGCCACGCGGGCCGGTACGGCATTCATGATTACGCTGCTGGGATAACTGGCTTTGCCGCCCGGCACGTAGATGCCGACCCGCGACAGTGGCGTCACTTTCTGACCCAGCATGATGTCCGGTTCTTCGGTTGAGATCCAGGTCTGCTGCTTCTGCTTTTCGTGGAAACGCGCCACCCGTTCGCAGGCCAGCTTGAGAGCGGAAATATCTTCTGACGACACTTGAGTAAACGCTTTGTCAATCTCGGCGGCCGAAACTTCCAGCTCCGACATGCCGGCTGCTTCCAGGCGGTCGAAGCGCCGGGTCAGTTCCAGCACGGCCGCATCGCCCCTCAGGCGCACATCGGAAATAATGTCCAGTACAGTCTGCTCAACTTCGCGACCGGTTTCCTCGCTACGCGAAAGGATGGCGTCAAATTTCAGATTGAAGTCGGTGTCATTGATGTCCAGAAAAAGCATTGTACTTGCTCCGTTGGTTTACTTTGCAGATTTTAACAATTGCTAGGAAGGTGAATCTTGTAATGTTTCGGTGTTCTCTGTGACCTCTGTGACCTCTGTGGCTAAATGAATTTTCTTGGTGGTTGCAGAACATTCTGATCACGATTCCTGCAAAACCTTTTCCAACCCTTGGATGATGCCGGAAATGCGTTTGTACTTGGTCTTCAGGCTGGCCCGGTTGACGATCAGCCGCGTGGTGATCTCGGCGATATTTTCGACTTCCACCAATCCGTTCTGGCGCATGGTTTCACCGGTGGAGACCAGGTCCACAATCCGCTCGGCCAGTCCGACCAGCGGCGCCAGTTCGATGGAGCCGTACAGCTTGATGATTTCGACTTGGATGCCTTTGGCTGCAAAGTATTTCTCGGTCACATGGGGATACTTGGTGGCAATGCGTATATGGGACCAGCTGGCAGGGTCGTCAGTTTTTGCAAGATTGGCCGGTTCAGCCACCATCATGCGACAATAGCCAAACTTCAGGTCCAGCGGTTCATAAACGTCCTTGCCCTGTTCCATCAGGGTGTCTTTGCCGACGATTCCCAGATCGGCGCTGCCGTACTCAACATAAGTCGGAACATCGGTAGCCCGTACGATCATGTAGCGTATCTGTTGCTCTTGATTTTCAAAGATCAGCTTGCGGGAGTCCGACAGCAGTTCTCCGCAGTCAATACCGATCTTGCCAAACAGTTCGACAGACTCTTCAAGGATACGTCCCTTTGGAATCGCTATGGTTATCCAGTCGCTCATTCTGTTACCCTTTGAATGTCGGCGCCAAGTCCGGCTAGTTTTTTCTCGATTGATTCATAGCCGCGGTCCAGGTGGTAGATGCGGGTGACTTCCGTGGTACCTTCGGCTGCCAGTCCTGCCAGAATAAGTGATGCCGACGCACGCAGATCGGTGGCCATCACCGGCGCACCGGACAGCTTCTTGACCCCTTTGACCGTGGCGGTGTTTCCTTCAATGGTGATGTCCGCACCAAAACGCTGCAGTTCCGACACATGCATGAAGCGATTTTCGAAGATGTTTTCCGAAATGACGCTGGCGCCGTCAGCCACGCACATCATGGCCATGAACTGGGCCTGCATATCGGTCGGGAAACCCGGGTAGGGGCGGGTTTTGATGTTGATGCTGCTGATCTTTTTTGGTCCCTTGACCCGCACAACGCCGTTGCGGCTGCTGATTTCCACTCCCGCATCCTGCATTTTGAACGCCAGCGCATCCAGGTGCTCCAGTTTCATACTGTTGATCCTGATGTCTCCACCGGTCATGGCGGCAGCGATCATGAAAGTACCGGCTTCGATGCGATCCGGCATGACTTCGTAGTTGGCAGCAGATAGCTCTGAAACACCCTGGATGTAGATCGTGTCGGTTCCGGCTCCCTCAATCTTGGCTCCCATTCTATTGAGGTAGTTGGCAAGATCGACAATTTCCGGTTCGCGGGCCGAGTTTTCAAGGACGGTTTCACCCTTGGCGGTGGCGGCTGCCATCATCAGATGCTCAGTGCCGCCTACCGTTGAAACGTCGAAATTGATGCGGGCTCCCTTCAGGCGCTTGCATTTGGCTTCGACATAGCCATGCTCAAGGACTATCTCGGCGCCCAATGCCTGCAGGCCCTTCAGGTGCAGGTTAATCGGGCGGGCGCCGATGGCACAGCCGCCAGGCAGCGAGACCCGGGCCTTGCCGAAGCGTGAAAGCAGCGGCCCAAGTACCAGCACTGAAGCGCGCATGGTCTTGACCAGATCGTAGGTGGCTTCATGGTTATTGATGCCGGAAGAGTCGATTTTGACAATATGGCCGTTGCCTTCAACCTGTGCTCCCAGTGATTCCATGACCTTGATGGTTGTGTTTATATCGCGTAGAAACGGAACATTGCTGATCTGGTTTATGCCGGGTGCCAGTATGGTGGCGACAAAAATCGGCAAAGCCGCATTTTTAGAGCCACTGACCGTGACATCACCCTTTAGTTTCTTACCGCCTTTGATGATAAGCTTGTCCAAAAATCGATACCCCTTTAAACAGTTGTCCGAATGATCAGGAAAAGTGCATTACGAAAATTCAACCATAATACTTGATGCCTCGGTTCTTGTCCAAACAAAAGTTGGCAAAATGCTGTTGAAAACAAACTGAAAAATGTCTGTCTGCCGGAACAGGATATGTACTTATAGCACTGAATTTGATGTGATACGGCTGCTGGATCCGTCGATGAATGTGCTGATCTGAAGCGCTTACTCCGAATAGGTTGGTTATCAGGCAGAGCGGATCTGAAAATGGATTCAATGTCAGTTCTTTCTCCAGTGGCTACGATGCCATCAATTATTTTATTCAGGAGCCGATTGGCATGGTGCTTACGGATATTAAAATGCCGCTCATGAATGGGTCGGAACTGGGGCGGATCGTCATGCTGGTAGGCCAATATGATGCGCTGCGAAACAGCCGGGTCTACAAACCGGGTTTTGATCATGGCAAAACCTGCGACATTATTCTGAGCGGAGACGGACGGACGATGCCGTACCATTTTGACCCGCAGGTTCTGGCGGCTTTCAGAGAAATAGAGGATGACTTCGCTGTGATATTTGAGAGTAGCCAGTCTTAATTGTTGTTATTGTGGAAGTCCGGGACCGTCTCCTGAACCGACCGATTCTACTCGTGGAGAAGCATTGGCGAACAACTCTTCAGCCATGGCGCGCAGATCACTTGAGCTTACCGCCGCAATTCCTTCAAGCGAAAGTGCAATCGGTTCTGGGGTACCCAGGACGGAGGTTGTGTTGGATAACCGTCGAACCTGCACATCACAATCATCCAGCGACATCAAAAGCTTGCTGCGAATCTGCTGCTTGGCAGAATTCAGCGTGTCATCAGCGACTGTCTCATCGCAAAAACGCATTAATTCGGCATGGCAAACATCGACAGCTTCCTGTGTTCGCGCCGGATCAGTACCGGCAAAAATAATGACGGCACCGGAATCGGAATAGGAAGACATACTGGAATAAACGGAATAAGCCAGACTGCGCCGTTCTCTGACCTCACGGAACAACCTGGAACTCATGCCGCTGCCAAGAATCTGGTTGAATACAGCCAGGTTAAAACGTTGACTACAGCCGGCTGGAGGGATCTGGTAACCCATGTAAAACTGGGTCTGCTCCATGGTACGCTGGTAGTGAGTACGTTCAGCAACCGAAGGTTTCCAGCCGGGTTTCGGCATGATTTTACCCGGTTTTCCATCCGGCAGCAGGCATAAAAAGCGTTTCACCAGGTCCACTACCTGGGCATGTTCCACATTTCCAGCCGCAGAAACTATGGTGGCATTGGAAACATAATTGGAGAGCTTGTGTTCCATCAACCGGTCACGTGCAATTGATCGTATCGAGTCTGTCGTACCAAGTATCGGCAGGCCAAGCGGGTGGGATTTCCAGAAGCCTTTGTGAAACTGGTGATAGATAAAACGTCCCGGATTGTCATGATTCATCGAAATTTCCTGCAGTACGACGCCACGCTCTTTTTCGACCTCTTCCACCGGCAGCACAGCGTTGACAAACAGGTCCGCCAGTATCTCGAAAGTATCGGGCAGTGCCGAGGCCAGCGAGGTGGCATAATAGAAAACCTCTTCCTGGCTTGTGTAGGCGTTTGCCCTGGCGCCCAGGGCATCAAATTCCTCCATAATCTGGTCAGCAGTTCGCTTAACGGTACCCTTGAACAGCAGATGTTCTATGAAATGAGATGCTCCACCCAAGTCATCAGGTTCGTTTCTGGTGCTGCTGTCGATCCGAATCCCGATGGCGGCGCTCTGCATGGCGGCCACCTTTTGGGTAACTACGCGGATGCCATTGGCAAGGGTCGTCATTTGTGTGTTCGGCAAGTGCGAGGCGTTAGGCATGTTTGCTCCTGTAAAATAATAACCGGTTTAGTCCTGTTTAAAAACAGCCAGGATCATCACAGTATGAAATCGGTTGAAAGAAAATGAGATTTTCGCCCTCGGACAATACTGCTGATAATCTCGCGGTTGGCTTCGGTTTCACGTGCTGCAACCACAATCCTGATCGAAAATATGCGCAGTGCATCAGCCACGGACTGGGTGCCTTCGGCGGAATTCTTGCGGCCGTTGAATGGAAAACTGTCCGGGCTGCGCTGGCATTGGCTGTTTATGTTGATCCGGCAGACCTGGTTTACCAGGGCATCCACCAACTGTGCCAGCAGATCGCTGTCGCGCCCGAAGATACTGGCCTGCTGGCCATAGGGTGAGGCAACAACATAGTCGATCGGCTCACTGATGTCATCGAAAGGAACGACCGGTATGACCGGACCGAACTGTTCCTCGTTATAGATCCTCATGCCGGCCGTCACCGGGTAGAGCAGGGCCGGATAAAACAATGAATCACTGATTGTCCCGCCGCCATAATTTACAACCCCGGCACCCTGGCTAACGGCGTCCTGGACCAGACCTTCCAGATAGGCCGGTTTTTCTGGTTCCGGTAGAGGCGTGATCGTGACTCCTTCATCCCATGGCATTCCGCACTTCAAGGCTCTGATAGCTTCGGACATGCGGCTGACGAAGTCATCCACAACCGTGCGATGGACAAACATGATCTTTAGTGCGGTGCAGCGCTGGCCATTGTACCCGAGGCTGCCACGGATACATTCGTTCACCGCCAGATCCAGATCGGTATCCGGCAGTATTATGGCTGGGTTCTTGGCATCCAGGCCGAGCACGCACCGCAAGCGATGTGGACGGGGATGAATAGCCCTCAGTGCGTCGGCCACCCGGTGGGTACCGATAAAACCGAGCACATCTATTTTACCAGAGGCGAGCAGAGGCGGAATAACTGTCTCTCCTTCCCCGTAAACCGTGTTTACAACGCCTGGCGGGAAAGCATCGCGAAAGGCTTCCAGCAGCGGCTGGAATACCAGGATGCCGAAACGGGGAGGTTTGAGAAGGATGGTATTGCCCATTACCAGAGCCGGGATCAGGGTGGTGAAGGTTTCGTAAAGCGGGAAGTTATATGGCCCCATGCAGAGCACCACCCCCAGCGGGGCCCGCCGGATCTGGCCAATGATTCCCTGCTGGATTACGAAGCGCGAAGAGTGCCGATCAAGTTCCTTAAGTGCTTCCAGGGTATCGCGGATATAGGTTAAGGCCCTTTCGAACTCGGCCGTGGCCTCCTTGAAAGACTTGCCGATCTCCCACATCAGCAGCCGGACAACCTGCTCACGCTTTTTGGAAACTATTACAGCAAAACGCTGCACACACTGAATCCGTTCGCCAACCGACATTGTCGGCCAGGTTCCGCGACCGTTATTGTAGGCGGATACTGCGACATCAAGTGTTTCCAGTGCCGCCTGATCGTCCAGTAGCGGAGCGCTGCCAATCAGCACCTGTCCGCTTTCAGCCCCTTTTCGAACGTAAACCGGTGAGAGTACATCCTGCAGTGAGCCGCCCCACTGACGAAACTCGCCGCCGATCAGGTAATAGTCCTGTCGAATGGGCGGCTGGATGTCCAACTGCTCAGGGATATCACCATATTCGGGGAAGAGCGATTCTATCATCTGCTTCATGCTTTTATTTCCTGTAACTGGGGTCAATTTTGAAATACCGGTCCTATATCAATGAAAAAGGCCAAGGATCAAATCCTCGGCCTATAGCCATTCGGCCAACATGACTGTTATGCCAAAATCAGATGTTGAAATCCACCACATTCTGAAGTTTGTTACGCTCAGCCTCGCTTCTTTCTATCATATCCGCCAATGTCAAACCTTCCAAAACGTTTGTGAGGGCAATGTTGACATCCGACATTGTCAGGCGGATTCCACAGGTCGCTTCGTCCTGACATTCCTCGCAGTGGGCATAGTTCGTAGTACTCAAACATTGGACCGGGGCCAGATCCCCCTCAAGTATTCTTATGATGGCCCCCAACGTGATTTTGTTGGCCGGTAATGACAATGAATAACCACCGCCTTTTCCAACCCGGCTGTTCAAGAGACCGCCCTTGCGAAGGGATAGAAGAATAAACTCCAAAAACTTCTTGGGGATATTTTCTTCTCTTGCCAGATCCGCAATTAATACCGGTTGGTTGCTGGGGGTCCCGGCAAGATGAATGAGTGCCCTGAAGGCATATATAGTTTTCTTTGATATCATATCTATTAAAGCTATAGATATGCATATTAGATTGTTATGTCAATAGTTATTTTGGGTTCGGGATTCAAGGGATGTCTATCTGGTAAAACCAGCCGTTGCGTGTTCATTATCATCACCAGCAACTTTAACTTGCTCTATCCTCCTGCCACAAGCAGTGCCGCCAGAGATCGTATATGCCGTTCATCGGTTCCGCAGCAGCCTCCCACAATTTTCAAGCCCAACTCTCTCTGCAACCCGGCAACCGATTGTGCGAAGGTCTCCGGTTCTTCCTCCACCAGGCTGGTGCAATTGTTGAGATCTTCGGGGCTCAGTGCGGCAGTATTAGCCAAGAGGCCAATCATCCGCTTCCGGACCAGCGGGGAGGAATTGGTCTCGTTCAGCAGGGCTGCTCTGGCAAACGAAGCATGGGTGCAGTTGATCATATAAGCGTGGGGAATGGGAGTAACGGCGGAATCAATGGCAGCGATGGCATCCTTCAGCGGAGTACTATCCAGCAACGTTCCTTCCGGGCGAGCCACGAAACTGATCATGTAGGGTTTGCCGGTGGCGGCAAGAGCCAAGGCAAGGCCGATGGCCTCGCTGAGAGCCGGAAGAGTTGCTGCAAGCAGAAAATCGATCCCGGCATCGGCCAATTTTGCAGCCTGCCAGGTGTGAAACTCCAGCGCCTCGTCAACAGCCAGAGCCTCGGCAGGGTTATAGGCATCCCCGCGACAACTCATCAAGCCACAGATAATGATTTTCTCAGCATAGCTTCCGTAACTGCTTCGCAGCACATCAAGAAACCTGGCGTTATCTCCGTTAACGTCAACTCCTGCATAACCGGCCGTTTCGATCCGTTCCCGACTAGCCCGCCAGGTCGGAGTGGAAATAAGGAGCGGCAGGTTAAATTGCTGACCAATCTCCAGATATTGCCGGCAGATGGTCTCCAGAGCTGCACATTCCCGTTCGTCGTAGATAAAAACCGAATTGACCAGATAAGGATCAAGCTTCAGGCCTTCGTTACGCCTGAGACGCTCGATGACCGCCCCCTCACCCAAGATGCAGGGAGATTTTTCAAGGAGTTCTGCCAGACGATCAGTCCAAATTGACATAAGTTTTCCTCGTAAAAAACTTCATTACATTAAGAAACTATTGTACGCCAGAGATTTGCTACAGGTCTATATTTTCCTGATAATTTACGGTCATGCTGCTCAATTCCAATGCTGCCAGGCTACCAAAACCAGGGCGTTCGTTGAACACACAGCCGTTGTCCAGCAGGATTTTGTTGCAGTTCAGTGTTGATTCAATCATGGCACGGGATACCGGTGTATGGCCGCAGATCAGTCTCCGGCCGCCAATGCGTTGCAAGTCAACGTAGGTGGAGCGCGACCAGAGCATGGCACTGGTGTCTTCAAAGGGATTGGTTGGAGCGAAATTGAGTCCGGCGTGAACGATGACAAAATTGTCCAGCAAAATGTAATGCGGAAGAGAGGCCAAAAAATCACGATAGCGATAGGGAATGTCACCGGGACCGTCGGCCCGGAAACTGGCAAGAGTAGTCAGGCCACCATTGGCGCACCACAAACCCAGATAGCCGTCAGCCCTCAAACACATCTCCTCGTGATTTCCGCGAACGCTGCTGACAGACAGCCCGCGCTTACGGAGTTCAAAGATAAAGTCCAGTACCCCCTTGCTGTCAGGACCACGGTCGATCAGATCACCCAGCAGATAGATCCGGTCATTGGTTTGGGGCCGGAGTGTGCCATCCACCAGTCGCCGAAAGGTGGCGGCACAGCCATGAATGTCTCCAATCACAAAAGTGCGTGGCGGCATATTCGTTCTACCGGTCAAAAGCAGAAGGCACCTTCACAGATTGTTTGTTCCAGCGATCTACGGTCACCGGGAGTTTCCCGAACCTGCAGCGCTTCCGGCAGTCCATCGATTGGACCCGGACGGCCGATTGCCGCCATGGCTTCGACCTGACAGTCATCCGGAATGTTCAGCGCCGTTCTGGCACGCTCATAATCAAAACCCTGCATACCGTGTACTACCAGGTCCATCATGCTGCCCTGCAGAGCCAGGCTCATCCAGGCCGCCCCGCAGTCATAGGAGTGAGTACGGCAGGGTTTGCCGTTCTCGAAGGTGGTTTTGGAGATAAGGACTGCCAGTGCCGCTGCATTAACGCACCAGACTTTGTTGGACTCGACCAGCAGATCTAAAAAGAGTGGCCACTGCGCGGTGCCGCGACTGACATACAGAATCCGCCAGGGCTGGTTGTTCATTGATGAAGGCGCCCAACGGGCCGCTTCAAACAATGTCAGCAGCTCCTCCTTCGGAATCTCCTCGCCCGACATGGCGCGGGGCGACCAACGATCAACAAAAACCAGCCCTATCGGATGGCCGGCGCGGCGTTTTTCACTTCCTTTGATCATGAGTTAGCTCCTCTCTGCTCAAACAACCTGCAGCACAAAACATTTCAGGTATTCCGACTCAGGGAAAGATAACAGCACCGGATGATCCGGGGCCTGCGAACAGGTCTGCACCAGCCTCACCTCTCGCCGCGCCAGACGGGCGGCCTGGATCAGCGTATCGCGGAACGCTTCGCGCCCCATGTGGTACGAGCAGGAGCAGGTGATCAGATAGCCGCCCGGCTGCAGCAGATCCAGTGCCCGGCGGTTGACGGTAAGATAGCCTTTGGTGGCTTCGGCGATATTCTTGCGGCTTTTAACGAAAGCGGGCGGATCCATTACCACCACATCGAAACGCTGCCCTTGCTGATGCAGTGAACGCAACCGCTCGAAAGCATCACACTCCTCGAAGCGTACCCGGTCAAGCACGCCGTTCAGCCGGGCATTGCCGGCCGCCTGAGCCACAGCCCGGGCCGAAATATCAATTCCCAGGGCCGACTTCGCACCAAAAGAGGCGGCATGCACTGCCCAGCTGCCGGAATAGCAGAAACAATCCAGCATATCCTTACCAGAGCAGATTTCCCGCAAGAGCAGATGGTTCTGTTTCTGATCCAGAAAACCGCCGGTTTTCTGCCCTTCCCGCAGATTGACGTTGAAGCGCAGACCGTTCTCCTGCATCTCGACCGTTTCCGGTATTTCACCCCACAACAGTTCGACCTTTTCATCCAGCCCTTCCAGG
>JBBQCH010000002.1:0-62639 GCA_038318485.1 Geobacterales bacterium | reverse complement strand
AATCAAAAACAGGGCAGGATCAAGACGACACAATACTGATGCCGTATACTACTGTGCAAAAAAAACTCAAAGGCATTTGGACCCCATCGCGGCGTTAAAAGTTGAGTAAAGAAAATACCTTTGTTTCTAGTTGTTGATTTTCAAGAAAAAACCGGGAGATTTCTCACCAGGTTCGAAAGGAGCACAAATGGCAGTGTGTGCTCGTCCAGCAACTTTTTGATATTACTTTTTCAGATCGATAATCTTTTTTCTGCTGCAAGCATCCTTACGTCCCTGGAGTAATCCTTGACCGCTTCCAGCATGATCTGTGAAACGGTTTTGTGGGTAATGCGGGATACCTCATTTATGACCTCTTTTTCCTGATCTGAGATCCTCAGAGAAATAACATTATAACGTGGGTTATCCTTAAAGTTTGACATAACAGTTCCTGTTCCTAGTAGATGAAATATATTTATTCTGCAGCCAAAGGTTCTGCGTCCATTATGAATTCCGGTTCTTCCGCTTCCAGATCGGTTTCGTTGTTCAGCATTCTCGCCATTTTCACCATATCCAGTTCATTCTCCCAGCGGGAAACTACCACGGTGGCCACGCCATTGCCGACCAGGTTGGTCAAGGCGCGGGCTTCCGACATGAATCGGTCGATCCCCAAAATCAGCGCCAGTCCGGCTACCGGAATGGTTGGTATTGCCGCAAAGGTGGCTGCCAAAGTTATGAAACCGCTACCGGTCACGCCCGCGGCTCCCTTGGAGGTCAGCATCAGCACTCCCAGGATTGTGAAGGTCTGGGTCCAGGTCAGGGGAGTGTTGGTGGCCTGTGCTACAAAAACCGCCGCCATGGTCAGGTAGATCGAAGTGCCGACCAGGGTGAACGAATATCCGGTCGGGATTACCAGGCCGACCACCGACTTGGTGCAGCCCAGGTTTTCCATTTTGGCCATCATGCGGGGCAGGACTGATTCGGAGGAAGATGTGCCCAGCACTATCAGCAACTCTTCCTTGATGTATTTGATGAATTTGAAGATGCTGAAGCCGCACAGTTTTGCAATCGTGCCCAGCACGACGAAGATGAACAGTAGGCAGGTCAGGTAAAAGCTTCCCATCAGCATGCCCAGTTTGGTCAAGTGAACCGAGGCCGAATTTGCCGATCGTGAAGGCCATGGCGCCGAAAGCGCCGATGGGAGCCAGTTTCATGATCACACCCACAATACCGAACATGACGTGTGACACATCATCGATAAACTTGAAGACCACTTTGCCGCGCTCTCCAAGCATTGTTTCCCGCGGAACTGTATAGAGTTCTCCGAATATGTTCAGTTTCAGGTCACTGCGAATCAATCGTACAATGTGATATTTGCCAATCTCCGGTTTTTTCTGTCGATACCTGGGAGGCTCATCTACCGTTGGAAACCTCAGTTTGGCATTTGAAGCAGCAAGTGATTTAAGCGGTGTATCGCCTTTGATCTTGCTGTAACGATATTTGCTGTTATGGCGCTGCTCGAATGCCAGAGAACCGGATTGCAACTCTTCCATAGATGCCAGAACGACTTTGCCAAGAAACCTCTGCTGATAACGGTCGTTGAACTTTTCAATCATTCCGTTTCTCCATGGCTCTGCCATCAGTATGAACCAAGGCTCAACTCCATTGTGCAAACAGAGTTGGATAAGTGGCTCCATACCGCGAGGGTGAGTCGGGCTCCCGAAGAACGACATAGCATTATCGACTTGAACTCGTTCTGGTATTCCCATTCGTTTCCAGGCACCCCAGAACCCATCAAGTATCATTTGGCCCGACTTGGAAAGCGAAGGATGTAAACCACACCTGACAGTTGCCGTATCGACAATATTCAGGCTGTAAAAACGTACAGGACCCTTCATGTAGCAGGGACCAACGAGATCCGCCTGATGAGTCTGATTAGGAAACATCGACGGCAACACAGGATAAAGTGTCCCCTTGGCTTCATATTTACCGGTTCTGCGATGATTCAGTTCGTTTTTAGCGAGAATCCGGTTGATAGTCCTGAGCTATGGTAGCGGCTTGGCTCCAAGATCTTCCATCTCCTACAGGATTGCCTGGGCACCACAGAACAAGTCCTGATTATAGAGATTCAGGCGAACCATCTTAACAATTTCCTCGATCTCTACTGATGCCTGATTTGGAGTCGAAAGTGGACGACGAGAACGATCATCGGACCATGATACTTCTTCGTTATGTCGCTTGACCAATTTATACAGCCAGAACTTCGACTTACCGAGCGATGTACAGATTGATTCTGGACTTTCACCATTCTTGAACCTTTGAACGGCGAGAATCCGATGCTGTTTGTTTTCTTCTTCCATGAACACCTCCGAATTAATTTGGTGTTCACAGAATGACGTGGTGGTTGTTCGATTGTCAGAGAACTTTGTTTGCGATGTGTTGGCACATCATTTAGTCATCGATGTCCTGGCACTCAACAATTACTGATTTACCGAGCGATGTGAATATAAAATACGTTTTGAGGTTGATATATTAATAAAGCAGGGTATGCTTGAAAATATGATAACTACAACTACATTAAAAAATGGTGTGCGAGTCGTTACCCAGCGTGTTGAACACATGTACACCGTCACCACCGGAATCTGGGTAGCTAACGGTACCCGCCATGAATCCCCCGAGCACAATGGAGTTGCACATTTTATCGAGCACATGCTTTTTAAAGGTACCAATCGCCGCAACGCCCGACAGATATCCAGTGAGATCGACTCGATGGGAGGCATTCTGAATGCCTTCACTGGCCACGAATATGTCTGCTATTACGCCAAGATTTTGGCTAAATTTCTGCCCCGTGCTGCCGACCTGTTAGCCGACATATTTCTGAATTCGACTTTTCCTGCCGATGAAATCGAACGCGAACGCAAGGTCATTCTTCAGGAAATAAAAATGCGCGAAGATTCTCCGGAGGAGTTTATACATGACCGTTTTCATCAGAACTACTGGCAGGGCCAATCTTTGGGTATGCCGGTTCTTGGAACTGTCGATACAATCGGGAGCCTGTCGCGCGAGGCAATGTTGTTCCACAAGGCAAGCCGCTACCGTCCACAGGACATTATCATCTCTGCTGCCGGCAATGTAGACCATAATGAACTTGTGGCAATCCTTGAACCGAACTTCTCATCCATCACTTCAACATGGCAACCTGAAACATCTGATTTTAAACCAAAAACTAATAGATCGTTACACCTCAACGAGCGTGAGATGGAACAGGCTCTTATCTGTTTAGGCACCCGTGGCCAGGGTCACAGCAATCCTGACCGCTACGCTTTGTTCCTGCTGACGACGATTCTGGGCGGCGGAATGAGTTCAAGGTTGTTTCAGGAGGTGCGTGAGAAAAAAGGGTTGGCATATTCCGTATATGCCTATCTTGATTCACACGCGGATGGTGGTTCCATGATCATTTATGCCGGTACTGAAAAAGATCATTGCCGTGAAGTTATTGAAATTGCCTGCAGCGAGTTGTCGAAGCTGGTTGCCGAGGAAGTGCCTGCTGATGAGCTTGATTCGGCTCGCGAGCAGCTTAAAGGTAAGACCCTGATGTCGCTTGAAAGTAGTGACAGTCTGATGACCCGGCTTGCAAAAAACGAGATTTATTATCATGGTCAGCAGACCATAGATGAAGTTCTTGCCAATTACGATGCGGTCTGCAGCCAGGATATATTGAGGGTGTCACAGCAATTATTCAATAGTGATTATCTGCACCTCGAGGTTATGGGATCGGTTTCAGACCTGGGGTTGGATGAGGATGTTCTGAAAGTTTGACCATGGTTGCCCGGAACATATCCACCTTTTTTTGAAATAAATATTCCGCCCGTTTTCCTGCTGACAACTCGTTCATTTTTTCGGTTGTGATGCCCAGTTCCGTGGTTGTCATTCCCGAAACCCGGAGGGCTTCATTCCAGCCCACATGTTCGCAGCAATCCGCTTTGTCAGCTACAGATATCAGCGGCAGTATCTCGGCAATACCTCCCTTTAAGGCCTGTTGCGCCACCTTCAGCTTGGTTGTATCCCGCAGTTTATCCCACAAATTCAGTTTGCCGTGCAGTTGACTGGCCCAGGCCAGTGCATTACGATAGGTAGCCGGCAGTCGCAGTCGGTCGCAGAATGCGCGGGCCAGCCCATAACCTGCCCGGTCATGTCCATGGTGTTTGGGATAGAGTGACTTGTCTGTGACCAGTTTTCCGATGTCGTGAAAAAAAGCACAGAAGCGGGTCAACGGGTCTGGAGATCTGTTTGAGACTCTTTGCAATACCTGGCAGCAGTGTGTAAACAGATCCCCCTCCGGGTGGTGGATGATAGGGCCGGCCGGAATTTGCTGCATAAGAAAAAGTTCCGGGAGAAAGTTTTCTCCAACACCCAGTTCCAGCATGCGCTGAAAATATCGTTCTGGATATTCAGACTCCAGAGCTTTCAGCATCTCGCGGGCGAACCGTTCAATCGGTATGATGTCGAGCGACCGGCTCCAGTCACGATTGCGAATAAGTTCTTCGCTTCCGGCAGTCATCTTCCAACCATCCGCTTCGAATCTTAGTGCTCTGAAGATGCGCAGAGGATCGTCGTTAAACGAATCGGCAGAACAGACCTTCAGCAAACCCAGCTTGTGGTCCTTTGTGCCACCCATTGGATCTACGATTATTCCATCCATGTCCATGGCAATGGAGTTGACCGTAAAATCGCGGCGGGAAAGCTCTGTAGCCAAATAAGAGGTGTCTGGCAAAGCGGTGAGTTCGATGGTGCCGTACCCGCTGTAATGCTTGAACCATATCTCGGATGTTGTTTTTCCTCTCACAAGGTGAAATCCAACGGAGATCAGTTCCTCTGGACGGAGTGCCGCAATCAGGTCAATATCTCTGTTTTCACGCCCGGACAGAAAATCACGGACGATGCCGCCAACCAGGAAGATACGGGCATGGCAATTGGCCGGAAAGATGCTTTTCAAAAAATCTATTATTTGAATGGGTTTGCCTGGCATGAGAACAGTATAATTGAGGTTGTCGGGGAGGTGTTAGATTATTTACGCCTGCTGATCAATGTGACCTGAGGTCAGCAGCATGTACCTGATGAAAGCTGATCACCCATCCTGTAAATTACCGGATGGGCGATCAATGGCGTTCATTTTAGCTTAAATTTAGGCGCATTCGGAGTAACCGCAGACGTGGCAGACTGAACAACCGCCTTCATGCTCTACTATGCCGCCACATTCCGGGCAGGCCCCGCGTTCTTGCTTGGCTTTAACATCATGCATATCATAACCACTGTCGAGCAAATGATTCTGAATGGCTTTTGCCACGGCATCGGCACAGGAAAGTACGCGATTATCTCCGAAGCCTGATGGACAATGGCAGGAGATGCCAAGCAGTTGTTTGACGACCTGCCGGGATTGAACGCCGCTGCGCCATGCCAGTGACACCATGCGGCCAATCGCTTCGGCTTGGGAAGCCGCACAGCCACCGGCCTTGCCCATCGTAGTGAAAAGTTCGAACAGTCCGTTTGAATCCTCGTTGATAGTTACGTACAGCGGCCCACAGCCGGTCTGCATCTGCTGAGTGCTGCCTTTAAGTGCCTTTGGTCGATCGCGTTTGATGGCTTTCTTGTCATCCTCAGCCGGAGTTGCTACAGCGACAACTGGTTCCTCTTTCTTGCCTGCGGTTGTAAGAACCTGCTCGTCCCGAGAGCCGTCACGATAGATTGTAACGCCCTTGCAGCCGGTCTCATAGGCCATCATGTAGACTTTTTCGACATCGTCGATGGTGGCGTTGTTCGGGAAGTTCACTGTTTTTGAGACGGCATTATCGGTGAATTGCTGATAAGCAGCCTGCATCTGGATATGATTTTCAGGAGTTATGTCGTGGGCTGTAACAAATATGTTGCGAACATCGGTCGGCACTTCCGGGATGTCGTGAACAGTGCCATGCTCAGCAATCTTCTGCATCAGCTCATCCGAGTAGAAACCGCGCTCCTTGGCAATTTTCTCGAACATAGGATTGACTTCCACCATGACATTCTTGTCCATAACGGTGCGGATGTAGGAAACTGCGAAAAGCGGCTCCACACCTGAGGATGCGTTGGCGATGATCGAGATCGTGCCGGTGGGAGCAATGGTAGTGACCGTTGCGTTGCGTTGCGGCGGCGCACCTTTCTTGTCGAAGATCGAACCCTTGAAGTTGGGAAAAGAACCGCGCTTCTTGCCCAGTTCCTGGGAAGCGAGGTGTCCTTCATCATTTATGAATTTCATTACTTTTTTACCAAGCTTGACCGCCTCTTCGGAACTGTAAGGCACACCCAGCAGGATCAGCATGTCTGCCCAGCCCATGACACCCAGACCTATTTTGCGATTGGCATGGGTCATGTCGTGGATCTGCTGCAGTGGATAGTTGTTCGCCTCAATGACGTTGTCCAGAAAGTGAACCGCATTGTGTACAGTTTCCCGCAGTTTTTTCCAGTCAATGGCATCGTCTTTCACAAACGAGCCCAGGTTTATTGATCCGAGATTGCAGGATTCGTATGGCAGCAGCGGCTGTTCACCACAGGGATTGGTGGATTCTATCTCACCAACTAACGGTGTCGGGTTATCACGATTCAGGCGATCCAGAAAAACTATGCCGGGTTCGCCGTTTTCCCAGGCCTGCTTGACGATGCGTTGGAATACTTTACGGGCATTCAGTGTGCCGGATATTTTTTTGTCCCGTGGGTTCACCAAATTATATTCTTCGTCACGTTCTACTGCCTGCATGAAATTTTCGGTCAGTCCGACAGATATATTAAAGTTGTTAAGCTGCTTCTGGTCAGCCTTGCACATGATGAAATCCATGATGTTGGGGTGGTCGACCCTGAGAATGGCCATATTCGCACCGCGCCGTGTGCCGCCCTGTTTGATGGTCTCGGTGGCAATATCGAAGACGCGCATGAAAGAGAGCGGACCGCTGGAGATGCCGGTAGTTGAACTGACCACGTCGTTGGCGGGACGCAGACGTGAAAACGAGAAACCGGTGCCGCCGCCGGATTTATGTATCAAGGCCGTGAATTTGACCGCGTCGAATATCTCTTCCATGGAATCACCCACTGGCAGAACGAAACAGGCCGAGAGTTGGCCCAGCGGTCGTCCGGCATTCATCAGGGTCGGGGAATTCGGAAGGAATTCAAAAGATTTCATCATGTTGTAAAAAGTGTCTGACAACCCGGCTACATCTGCCTTTTTATCGAATTTTTTTTCAGAGGCTGCAATTGTATCAGCAACTCTCCGGAACATGTCGGACGGTGTTTCAAGAACTTTTCCTGTCGCATCGCGGCGTAAATAACGTTTCTCAAGTACAGTTGCGGCATTTTTGGAAAGGTTGGGTATTGTGTCCTGGGCGTTATTCTTTTTCATGTCAGGTCTCCTTGTTTTATAAAAAACATATTGATATCAGAGTGATGGAAACGGTTCGATTGAAGACCAGCTAAACCACTATATTTGGTGCAGGGAAATAAATAAACCACAACATATATGTGGTGTCAACTTATTTAATTTATTTTTAAACCTGATATGTTGAAAGTAAAAATAAACCCCAATAATTCCGACGACAGTGGCGTTTGCAATGAAATAACAACAATGAATTTACACGAAAGGTGATTTGTGATAGAGGTCAGAAAGTGATTATACGGAGTAAATACGTGAAGCAAATGTTATGTAAATTTGTAATTTTGATTTTGGCAACTATTGTTCTGAGTTCGTGTTCGTTCCTTTTTCCGGATATGGGATTGCAGTTTCACAACAATAAAAATCATTCTTCTCCAGTACCTGCTGAACCACTTCCTGCTGATGTAAAACCAACTCCGAATCAGATGGTTATGCCGGCCTTACCAGAACAGCAAACCTCTAAGCTTCCGCGCAGTGTTGAGTCTGGGCCGCTTCCAGGTGAATCGTTGTCTTCAACGGGATCATTGGATACCATACCGTCTGAACCAGCCTTTTATCCCGGCAAAAGGACTATTATCCCTGACAGGAACAACTCCCAAAGTTTGTCTGCCAGCAATGCTTCGCTTGTTCTTGACAAAGCTCTCCTCACTGAAGATATAACCTGGAGCGGCACTGTTCTTGTCAAAGGTTACGTTGTGGTTGCTCCCAACGTCACTTTGCGTATTGAAGCGGGTACGGTCATTTATTTTGCGGGTACGTCTGACGGCAGCGATGCAGCACGTCTTGTTGTTCAGGGGCGTATCCAGGCCATCGGAACCGCCGAAAGTCCTATTGTCATGACCTCTGATCGCACCAGACCGGATATAGGGGACTGGGGCGGTATTCTGATTGTCTCCAGTGAAAAGCGCAACGTACTGGAACAATGCCGGGTCCAATACGCAAGTATCGGTATAGAGGCCGTTTTCTCATCTCTAAATCTCAAATTTGTTTCGGTTATACGTTCTGATGTTTGTGCTCTTTTGCGAGACTCATACGTACAGATGACAGGAGGAACTTTATCCAACTCCGGATTTGGAATAAAAACCTATGACAGCGAACTTGAATTGAAGGATGCCTCTGTGGTTTCAAATAAAAACGGTATTATTTTAAACAACTCAGCGGTCAGTCTTACATCGGTTGTTATCAGGGACAACGAGCTTTATGGAATATTTTCGAAAAATTCCCGTATCAAGGTTTCTTCGTCGGAAATTTCCGGAAATGGTAACGGAGCAGTTATTAAGGATGGTGAAGGTCAGATTCTTATGACAAATTTTTCGGCTAATAACAGAACCGCTTTGCGTCTGGCCGGTTCCCGCATCAAAGTCCAGCACTGCCGATTCGTAAATAACAATCATGATGCACTGCAACTTGAAGATGGTCGGGCCCTGATCTGGGGTAATTTTTTCAATGGAAATAAAGGTTTTAACCTGTACAATTCAGGTCGAGAAGATGTTCTTGCTCTGCAAAACTGGTGGGGAAGCACAGACCGGTCGGCCATTATTCAGAAGATATATGATGGTGTACATAATCCGGGTTCCGGTTCAGTATTGCTGTTCCCGTGGTTGAATGAAAAACCGCAACTGCACCCGTAATCCAGTTTGCTGTTATCGGAGTTTAAATGACAATTTATCTTGATAATGCAGCGACTTCATTTCCCAAGCCTGAACAGGTTTATCAGGCTGTTATTCATGCAATGCGTAATGTCGGCGCTTCCCCGGGACGTGGTGGTCATAGACGTTCACTTGAAGCTGGGCGGATAATGTTTATGGCCCGTGAGGCTGTTGCCAGACTGTTTTCAATCCCGGACTCTTCCAGAATCATCTTTACCCAAAGTGCAACTGGAGCACTGAATCTGGCTTTGCACGGTACGCTCTCGGCCGGTGAGCATGTCATAACAACATCAATGGAGCATAATTCGTTGATGCGACCGTTACATGCACTTGGTCGTGACGGGGTGGATGTTACCGTCGTACAGGCCGGGCCTGATGGGATCGTGGATCCCGAGCTGATTCGTAAAGCTGTGAAGTCAAATACTGTCATGATAGCGGTGGGCCATGTTTCAAATGTCTGCGGCTCTATTCAGCCTGTCAATCAGATCGCAAAAATCTGCCATGAAGCCGGCGCCATCTTTCTGGTTGATGCCGCCCAGTCCGCAGGCTACATTGACATCAATGTCGTTTCAACCGGTATAGATCTTCTGGCTGCTCCTGGACACAAGGGGCTGCTTGGGCCTCCTGGTACTGGATTGTTGTACGTTGCACCAAATGTTGGACTCAGGCCGATTATTGAAGGTGGAACCGGTACCAGCTCTACGTCGGAAGAACAGCCGCTGACCATGCCGGACGGTTTCGAAGCAGGAACCCATAATATGCCTGGAATCGCAGGCTTGAAGGCCGGAATTGATTTTATACTTGAACGTGGGGTTGATGCGATCTTTCGCCATGAACAAAGCCTTGTCAATGAAGCGGAGCTGCTTTTGAGCCGAATTTCGGGTGTGACAGTGTATGGTCCCAAGGATCCAGGCTGCAGGGGGGCTGTCCTGTCGTTTAATGTTGACGGGATCGACTCATCTTTACTGGCTGCCGAACTGGATCACAATTTCGACATTGCCGTACGGGCCGGACTGCATTGCGCTCCCCAGGCTCACCGTACAATCGGCACTCTGCCGGCAGGCACTCTGCGCCTGAGTCCGGGCTGGTCCAACACTCTCGAAGAGATTGCTTTTTTCTCGGAGGCCGTTATACAATGCGTCAGCAAGCTAAGGGACACCTTGTAATTGGGCACATCAACGGGAGTTACTCTATGAAAATATTGACAACATTGTTTAAGGTTCTGATTACTTGTGCAGCCTGTTCTCTGTCTCCTGAAAAGGCTTTCACCAAGGATGAATTGTACAAAACAGGTTGATGCCAAATACAGAAACCGCCCAGTTTGGATAAAAATTCTCGGGAAGCTTGAAGGTCTGACAGTCCAGATAATAGATTTGTAATTTTGCGGTAGCAGTATTAAACAGTACATCCTATTCTTCAGAGAGGCCACCAGTGAAAAACTTCATCCTTGATACCAACGTACTTCTGCATGACCCGCAATCCCTTTTCAAATTTGAAGACAACAACATCATTATTCCGATAACCGTTATTGAAGAGGTTGATCGTTTCAAGAAGGATATGAACGAAACCGGACGAAATGCCCGTATGGTTTCGAGAATACTGGACTCAATGCGAGAGAAAGGCTCCCTGGCGGTTGGGGTTTCGATGCCTGGCGGCGGCACATTGCGGGTTGATCTGTGTGTTGAAAAATATGTCAAAAATCTGCCGTCAGATCTTTGGGTCGACAGCGGTGATAATCGCATCATGGCGGTTGCTTTGAATGTCAGGGATTCTTTTCCCGACATGCAGGCAATCTTTGTCACAAAGGATTCCAATCTGAGGATCAAGGCGGACGCCATCGGCGTGGCTGCCGAGGATTATGAATCCGATAAGGTGGATATTCAGGACCTTTATTCCGGTACCCGCAGCATTGAAGTGCCCGCTGAAGCGGTTGACCGCTTTTATGGCCAGGGTTGGCTGGAAGCGCCGCTGGAACTGGGTCCAAATGAGTTCATTACAATTGTGGACAGCTCCAACCCTGCCCATTCCGCCATATGTCGCAATGATCCTGCCACTGGTCGCATAATTCCGGTGCGTAAAATACCGAAAGAGGGCATCTGGAGCCTCTTTCCCCGCAACCGGGAACAATCATTTGCCCTGGATGTCCTGATGGACGACAGCATCAAGCTGGTGACTCTGGTTGGTAAGGCCGGTACCGGCAAAACCCTGCTTGCAATTGCTGCCGGGCTTCACAAAACTGCCGAGGAAAATGTCTATAACCGCCTGCTGGTGTCGCGTCCCGTGTTTCCGATGGGCAAGGATCTCGGTTTTCTCCCGGGTGATATCGAAGAGAAACTGACCCCCTGGATGCAGCCGATATTTGATAACGTCGAGTTGCTGATAACCGGGCACGAGTCGGAAAAGCGCCATAGCAAGGGTTACAAAGAGTTGATGGCCATGGGACTGCTGGATATCGAACCTCTTACCTATATTCGGGGTCGTTCTATCCCCAACCAGTATCTGATTGTCGACGAAGCCCAAAACCTGTCTCCGCACGAGATCAAGACGATTGTTACCAGGGTAGGGGATGGCACCAAGATCGTACTGACCGGTGACCCGTACCAGATTGACAATCCCTATGTCGATTCCTCCAGCAACGGTCTGACCTACCTGGTTGAAAAGTTCAAGGGACAGCGCATTGCTGCGCATGTGACACTTACCAAGGGAGAACGATCCGAACTGGCCGAGTTGGCTGCGAATCTTCTGTAATTCATAATTTGCCACAGAGGACACAGAGGGCACAGAGAACTTCAGATGCATGTCATGTATCTTGAATTTTTTTGCATACTTTGTGTCCTTTGTGTTGATTAGGAGTATAGGGTAATAATATGCTGGTGCTTGCAATTGAAACTTCCTGTGATGAAACCGCTGCGGCTGTCGTCAAAGACGGACGTAAAATCCTTTCATCGGTAGTCTCTTCACAAATAGCAATCCACGCCGAATACGGCGGCGTTGTCCCGGAAATCGCATCCCGCAAGCATCTTGAAATGATCTCGCCGGTGATCAGTCAGGCACTGCAGGATGCTGATATGAGCATGTCAGACATTGAAGGTGTTGCGGTTACTCGTGGTCCCGGTTTGTCCGGTGCACTGCTGGTGGGGTTTTCGGCTGCCAAGGCAATTGCTGCTGCCCGAAAGATTCCGTTTGCAGGTGTGCATCACATCGAGGGACATTTGCTGGCGACTTTTCTGGAGCAACCTGTACAGTTTCCCTTTTTGGCGCTGGTTGTATCGGGCGGACATACCCACCTTTATCATGTGGAAGGAATCGGCCGTTACACGACCCTTGGCAGGACCATTGACGACGCTGCCGGCGAGGCCTACGATAAATCAGCCAAGATCATGGGGATGGCCTACCCGGGCGGTGCATTAATCGACAAGCTGGCCGGTTCTGGAAATCCTTCCGCTGTAACTCTTCCGCGTCCCATGCTGCATGACGGTACCTTGAGGTTCAGCTTCAGCGGCTTGAAAACTGCAGTACTTCAGTATGTGGCTAAACACCCGGTGACCTCTCCCAGCCAGGAGCTGAACGATCTCTGTGCATCATTCCAGCAGGCGGTCTGTGATGTTCTGGCTTTCAAAACCGAAGCCGCCTTGCTGCAGACCGGTGCCCGACGCCTGGTGGTCGCCGGCGGCGTCGCCTGCAACAGCGGTTTGCGCAGTCGCATGGCCCAGATGTGTGAAAAACGGCAGGTAGAACTGGCCATTCCAGCACCGTCCATGTGTGGCGACAATGCAGCCATGCTGGCAGTGCCTGGCGATTATTACCTGTCAAACGGAATGGCATCTCCCCTCTCTCTGGATGTGACCGCCAGCTGGGATATGGACAGCATAAAGGAAATATTTACGTGAGCTCAAACAGACGACCCTTAAAATCTCTCGGACAAAACTTTTTGGTTGACCAGAATATCATCGATAAGATTATTAATGTTACTGATATCAAGCATGATGATGCCGTTCTGGAAATCGGGCCGGGCCGGGGAGCATTGACTGCTCAACTTGCAGAACGCGCCGGACGACTGGTATTGATTGAATTTGACCATGCCCTGGCAGCCTATCACCGGGATCAAAATAAGGATAATGATCGGGTTTCGGTTGTTGATGCCGACGTGTTGAAAGTCGATCTTGAGGCCATTCTTTCCGAAACTGACCGCAAGTGGAATGTCGTTGCCAATCTGCCCTATAACATCTCGACCGAAGTATTATTTCGTCTTCTTGAAGTTCATGACAGACTCTCCCGCATGACGCTGATGCTTCAAAAAGAGGTTGGCGACCGTTTGGCTGCTGCGCCGGATTGTTCACAATACGGTGTGACAACCGTACTGTTGGGATTATGGTTTGATATTCGCAGAAGTTTCATTGTTCATCCTGGCTGCTTTCACCCCCGGCCCAAGGTTGACTCGGCCATTCTGACTTTTATTCCGCTTTTAAGTCCACGAGCTGATGTTGGAAACGAGAATATTTTCCGGAGTGTAGTAAAAGCGTCTTTTTCAATGCGTAGAAAAACACTGGCCAATTGTCTGAAGTCAGCCGAATGCACCAGAAATACCGACCTTGATACCCTGCTGGATAGTTGTGGCATCGACGGTCGGCGACGGGGTGAGACCCTCTCCCTGGAGGAGTTCGCCAAACTTTCTTTGTGGTTGTCAAAGAATGCACCCTTGAGTGTTTAAAGGCAGAACTGTCGCGCCATGCCCCCGATACTGATCTACATAATCATCTTTCTGCTGCTGGGTTGTTGTGCTCTGCTCTGTCTCCTGCTTTTCAACAGCCGGCGCGTCATAAACGAATCCGGCAACTTCCTCGCTCGAATCGAAATCCTTGAAAAACTGCTTGAACGTCAGGAACGTTTTCTGAGCGATGAACTTGCCAGGGGGCGTGCCGAAGCCCTCTCCGGCATTCGTCAATCCCGTGAGGAAATGACCGGCAGCATCACGTTGCTGGGTGATTCACTGCTGAAACGGATGAGCGATATTGCCGGTTTGCAGAAGAATCAGCTGGAGTCGTTTGCAACGCAGTTGAAGGAATTGACTGCCAGTAATGAGTCCCGGCTGGATAAAATGCGCGATGGTGTTGATGCACGTCTGCGCCTGATCCAGGAAGATAACGCCAATAAGCTGGAACAGATGCGTGCCACCGTAGATGAAAAATTGCATGACACACTGGAAAAACGCCTTGGTGAATCGTTCAAACTGGTAAGCGAACGGCTCGAACTGGTACAGCGCGGACTGGGCGAGATGCAGTCGCTGGCCATAGGTGTCGGTGATCTCAAAAAAGTGCTGACAAATGTCAAGTGCCGCGGTACGTTCGGTGAAATTCAACTGGGGAGTCTGCTGGAACAGATACTGGCCCCCGGCCAATATGATTCTAATGTTGAGACCCGTCCAGGCAGCGGTCAACGGGTCGAATTTGCCCTGAAACTGCCGGGTCGTGATGGGACTCAGGACGGAATGGTCTGGCTGCCGCTGGATGCCAAGTTCCCCCAGGAGGATTATCTGCGACTGGTGGAAGCGCAGGAACTCGGAGATATCATTGCGACGGCGGAAGCTTCCAGATCGCTGGATCGCGCGGTACGGGATATGGCCAGAAACATTCGTGACAAATATCTGGAACCGCCCCATACTACCGACTTTGGAGTCATGTTCCTGCCGACAGAGGGCTTGTATGCCGAAGTTTTGCGCCTGCCGGGTCTTTTTGATGTTCTGCAGCGTGAATTCAAGGTTATAGTAGCTGGCCCGACAACAGTGGCGGCTTTACTGAACAGCCTGCAAATGGGTTTTCGAACGCTCGCCATAGAAAAACGTTCCGCCGAAGTCTGGAATCTGCTCGGCTCTGTTAGAAACGAGTTTTCAAAATTTGGTCTGGTGCTGGAGAAAACCCGTAAAAAACTGCAGGAAGCCGGCAACCATATCGACCTGGCCGCAACCCGAACCCGTGTTATTGAACGCAAACTGCGTGATGTTCAGGATATCCCGAGTGAAGATGTTGAAGGTCTGCTTGAAACCGATAAATTAGAACTTGAAGATGACCTGGAAATACATTAACTTGATCTAAACAGCTACAAAGGGAAACGGCATGATTCTCGAGATCCACCCCGAACATCCACAAACACGCCTTATAGCTAAAGTGGCTGAAAGCCTGAAAGACGGCAAGGTCATTGCCTATCCGACCGATACAACCTACGGTATCGGTTGCTCCATATTCTGCAAGAAGAGTATTGAGCGCATCTATCAGATGAAACTGCGTGATCGCCGCAAGCCGTTTTCAATCATCTGCTCTTCGCTGGCCGAAATATCCCTCTATGCCCGGGTCAGTAACCCGGCCTTCAAACTGCTCAAACGCTATCTTCCCGGTCCGTATACTTTTGTTCTGGAGGCAACCCGTGAGGTTCCGGATCTGTTGTTGACCAGACAGAAAACAGTCGGCATAAGGATACCGGACAACAAGATATGTACTGACCTCGTCGCAGCGCTGGGTAATCCGATCATCACCACCAGCGCCAATCTCTCCGGAGAAGATCCGGTGGGGGATCCACGGGAAATTGCCGATACTTTTGGTAATCAGCTGGATTACATACTGGATGGCGGCATACTGGCTACGGATGTAAGCTCTGTCGTCAGCTTGATAAACGATAAGCCGGAAGTTCTGCGACTCGGACTCGGGGACGTGTCATGGTGCGTTTGACAACCGGTACTGCGGTACTGTCCCATGCGTAAGCGAACCGTCAGAAACGGCATGCGGCTAGTAATGGCCGCGTTGATCCTTATCATCATTGCCAGCTTTTATCATGGCAATCTGTCGGATATGTTCTCGCTTTCTTTATCCGCCGAAAGTAGAGTGTATCGACTGGGCATCTTCTGGGCGGCAGCAATCGGAGGCTATGGTGTCGTTCTGGCAGCTTTAGGCCTGATTTTGCCTCATGAGAAGCATGAAGAATATGTCCGTATCCTGCCGGTTTTTCTGCTGATTACCGGATTGGTGTCACTGTTCTTCTATCTTCTGGCTTCTTCAATTAACGCTCCGACCAAATTCGAAGAGAAACGGTTACAACCTGGAGAAACCATCACCATTTGAATGAATCAAGCAGTGGCAACCATGAACCTACTAACTGTTTTGAATTCTACTGCCTGGTATTGCATTCTCAAATTCCTGCCTTTTTTTAGCCCCGTCATTTTCTGGTTTAATAGATAATAAGATTTAAACACCGAAGGTACTGATATGGAGATGAAAATCCAACACTCGCTTAACCCTACCGATTCCTTTCTGGGAAAATTCAGCAATCTTGAACAGTTGTTTGAACAGGCTCAGTTTGGTATTTCAATAATTGACCGGGATCTGCGTTATATATACGTCAATAATCAAATGGCACTGATTGACGGCATACCAGTGGATCAGCATAAAGGCAAAACAATCGGGGAGCTTGATAAGCAGGTTGGATTGGCCATTAAGCCGCTGCTTGCACGTACGATCGAAGAAGACCGCTCTTTCGTGAACCATGAAGTTGTTGTACATAAACGGATTCCGGAACAATCGTCCCAGGAAAGAATCTGGGTAATATGCTGCCATCCTCTGAAAGCAGATGACGGAACAGTAATACGCTGCGGTCTGACTGTTCAGGATGTTACTGAACAGAAAACACGTGAGGACGAACAGAATGAACGCCTGAAGGTTGAAGCCCTGCTCTCTGAACTCTCGACCGCTTTTATTAATGTGCCGGTGAGTGAAGTGGACAAAAAGATTGAACAGGGCCTGCAAAAACTTGTCGAGTTTTTGGGATTTGACCGGAGCAGCATCTGGAATCTTTCACCTGATGATGACCGGCTCCAGATCAGCCATTCCTTCGCTTTACCGGGGATCAAACCGCCGCCGGCTATCATCGATGGACAGATACCGATCTGGATCAGCATGGTTCGAAACGGAGAGACTTTCAGTGTTTCCGACGTCGACGAGTTGCCTGAAAGCTTCTGGCGTGAAAAAAAATATTGTCTGGATCAGGGTGGAATCAAATCAATTATGTTCATCCCTGCAAGTGTGGGCGGCACCAGTGTCGGTTCCATTACCTTTGTTTCTAACCGTGTCAAGCGAAAGTGGCCTAATGGACTTATTCAAAGGCTCCGCGTTTTATGGCATATTTTTGCCAATGCCATGGAAAGGAAACGGGCCGACCAGAAGATCCAGAATGCTCTGGCAGAAATCAGACACTTAAAAGACCGTCTGGAAGCGGAAAATATTTATCTTCGTGATCAGATTGATGTTGAATACAAACATGATGAGATCATAGGTAAATCCGCTGCTATCCAAAAGGTATTGGTGCAAGTGGAGCAGGTTGCGGTTACCGATTCTACGGTACTGATCCTCGGTGAGACCGGTACCGGAAAAGAACTTATCGCAAGGGCCATCCACAATCTGAGTACACGCAAGTCCCGCGCCATGATCAAGGTGAATTGCGCCGCATTACCGGCAACTCTGATAGAAGCAGAGCTTTTTGGACACGAGAAGGGGGCTTATACGGGGGCGGTTGCAAGTCAGATCGGACGTTTTGAGGCGGCCAATGGTTCAACCATTTTCCTTGACGAGATCGGTGAATTGCCCCTGGAACTTCAATCCAAGCTGCTTCGCGTCCTTCAGGAGGGACAGTTTGAACGGTTGGGCAGCCCGAAACCTGTTGACGTGGATGTGCGTGTAATTGCAGCAACCAATAAAAATCTCGTCCAGGCAGTAAGTGAAGGAAGGTTTCGTGAAGATTTATACTACCGCCTGAACGTGTTTCCTGTTTCAGTCCCTGCATTGCGTGAGCGAACAGAGGATATCCCGCTGCTGGTGTGGGCGATAGTCGAGGAGTTCAGCAAGGTCTTTGGTAAAACAATTGATCGGATTCCCAAAAAAAACATGGAAGCGATGGAGCGCTACCTCTGGCCTGGAAATGTCAGGGAGCTGCGAAACCTGGTCGAAAGAGCAATGATTTTGAATAACGGAGCGACACTGGTTGTCGAGGTACCCGATAGTTCTGCCGGCATTGCCTCCTCGCAAATGTCGATCGAAGATATGGAACGCAGGCATATCAATTCGGTGCTGGAAAAAACCGGCTGGCGTATTCGAGGGAAAAACGGAGCAGCTGAAATATTGGGCCTGAAACCGACAACCCTTAACTCGAGGATGAAAAAACTGGGGATCAGGAGAAAAAGTACTCTATCCGAATAAACTTTACGTATCAGGTGATTTCAAACCTGTTTTCAGTCATAAGCAGTTGGCTATCAACGGATTTTGAAGGACTTCCTGGGTCGCGGTATGGATGCCGGTTGACACCTCAACCCCTTCCAGTGTGCAGCGTACTCGTGAAACGCCACTAGCGGCGAATCACTTCACTCCAGCTTCTTGAATTTTCTTTGCTTCAAATTCCAGCTCTTGTCCCGCTGAATTGTCTTCAGCATGAATCCTTGCAAACTCCGCCAAGCCGACGATTTCGGCAATCAATCTCTCGGTTTTATTCTTGTTTTTATTTTGTATTTATATCTCTTGGTACAACGGCGCATGGCTTTGAACCGCCGGTCTTTTAGGTCGGGTCGTAAGCCTTGTTTGGATCAAGCTTTCTTGTGCAGTCATCAGCGGCATTCAGCATCCCAGCTAGCACGCTCTTTAGATTTTTCAGGGGGTGGTGGTTGTGTACAGGGATTTTCGGGTTGCACCTTTTTGGTCGAAGACTCTTTGGGCTGAGTAGCCACATTGGACGTAGTAACAGGATGGCTCAAGCCCGGGTACATTGTTTGAACAATCACGATCAGTTGCCAAATTACCAAGGCATTCACTACAGTTGCCACACACACGGCACAGTATTCCCAAACACCAAGGTAGCTCAACAATTTTTCAGTCAGACCCCCCCGACCAGCACACCACATGTTATCCCGGCAAAGAGGCCGATTACAGCAAATGTAATAAAAAACCCTTGGGCGATCATCGTTCCGAAGCTGTCGGCATTATGAGCAAGATATGATAGCCTCCAAAGCTCACCACAGTCCCACAAACTCCACCGAGCAAAGGCCATGAAAAACGTACTATCCACAGCAACTTGTTTTCTGTGTTCATTGTGCGTTCTTTGAAGGATGCAAATTTTTAATTACGTTTCTGGCCCGGGCTAAGTGTTTTGCAGTTGTTTCTATTTTCTGCAGATTGCACTCAATGGAATGATTGTTCCAATTCAATATTAATGACTGGTTGAATCCCGTACTCAGCGTAAATTGTTCCAAAGGCGTTATTCGTAGCTGGCTTGAAGATGGCAAGGGGATGGCTTTTTCAACCTCAACTGATTGCTGTCGATTACGCCAATGTATGCGTGCGCCGAGCCAGTCGCCTGATCCACCATCAATGAGCACCAACCCACGGCCATCAGTGTTCAGGTTAAGATAACAGTAAGCACCCTGTGCGCCTGATCCCGCCCATTCTCCAGAAAAGAAGCCATTGAGAATGGGCGGGAAGAGGTGTCAGTGCTCTTGACACCTCCACGCTAACAAAAAATACTAAAAGGGCAACGAGATAGCGCATATATAGCCTTTCTTATATTCTGTGGGGTCAGGCTTCCAAGGTCATTCTGTGGGGTCACATTCTGTGGGGTCACATTCTGTGGGGTCAGGCTTCCAAGATGACAAGACCTAAATTTTTGATCCACCCTCCGAGAGTTCTGTGGACATCCATGATAAGTTTTGTCAAGGGGAAAACTTATCATGGATGTCCACAGAATTTACCTTAGAGTGATGAGGCGGTGACCGGTACCAGCGCTGTAGTGTCTTCCTGATGAACCTCGCAAAAATAAGCAGGCTGCTTACATCCCGCCGGTCACCGGGGCCAAGGCCACGTTATCTCCGTTGCGAAGAACCGTTCCTGCAGCAACGATGGTGTTGTTAACGAAAATGACCTTGATGTCTTCCCGAGGCAGGCCCAATTGCTCGATGAGATCGTTGACCGTCGCCTCCTCGGGCAGTTCATGGGCGGTGCTCCCCTTGTAGTCGCAGACATGCTCCTTGGCGAGTTGGGCAAAGCACTTGATGTTCACATTCATGATGGCCACTCCTTTCTCGGGAGATTCGCCCCCGTTGTAGTTCCTGCTCGGTTTTGCCAATAACCGAAAGAAGAACAATTTAATTCTATCATGTTTCTGTATCGAGTAAACGTCGCATTAGAAATAATGCCTATGACAAATCGTATTCTGTCAAAAACACCAGTGGGAGTGTCTACTTCCCCGCGGACCCGCTCCCTGCTGCTCACTATGGCAGGTGCAGGCAGGTAAAGGTTTTTGAACAGCGTATCATTTTCACTTTGATTCAGCAAGATTCCTAAATTGATGTACTCTTAAAATATGTTTATTCCCTCCTTGATACCGATAAAACTGTACATATAATTAAAAAAACAAAATGTTTAGTGCCAAACTTATGGGTAACCTGGGGACGGAAAGTCACGGGACTTAAACTTCTGCTCACTTCGTGATGCAAGAGTTGGCCGGACTGCCGGATGCCTTCTCCGAAAGGAGGCCACCACTTCAGTGACGGAGCAACGTGGGTTGAACAACTTGCAAGACCAGTAGGACTTGCCGGGAACACTCGACCTGCCTTCCAGGGAGCAGGAACAGAAGCAACCAATTACGCGGTCGGCGGTGCCAGAGCGCACGAAGACAGGATCAACTTCAACCTCAGTTTCCAGGTACAAACGTTCCTCAACACTTTTGGCGACGTTGCACCGGCCGATGCCCTCTATGTGGTTGAGTTCGGTAGCAATGATATCCGCGAGGCATTGACAGCCTTCGCGGCAGGAAAAGACGGAGTAGCCATCCTCATGGACGCACTTAGCTCCATTGCTACCAACTTTGGGGTTCTGTATACGGCTGGTGCGAGGAAGTTTATGGTATGTAACGCCCCCGACTTCTCGCTGACCCCCGGCGTCGGCAATCTTGCCAGATTATTATCGGTATCTTATAACTCGGGTATTTTTGACTAAAACCGCGAAGGGTCAAGTTTGGACGAATAAGCCAATCATATTAGCAAATTGGGATTACACCCCCTAATTAGAGCTGACAATTCTTATCTGTTTGAGGCAAAAGCCCTTTCGTCTGCCATCCGAACTTCCATTGAATCCGCCTGTATATAAGGGGTCAGCTTAGGGGTAACCGCACCAAACGGAATTTTACGCACGTTAAGCTTTTTATAGGCAATACAGTTCACGGATTCACGTGACATTGCGGATCAGAAAATGAAAGACATATGCGATCAGGCTGCAGTCATCAGGCTGATTGACGCCATGATCGTGAAGGACAAAGTGGAAAGGGCTATCAAGCCCTTTGCAAAGGCGTAATACCTCCTGCCAACCTTTCAGCGGTTAAAGAAAAACAAAAACGCCGTGAAGCCCTGTATCATCGGGGTTCACGGCGTTTTTGGTTATTCAGCTTGTCTCGTGTCAGTGCCTGACCCCTTTAGGTTGCTTTGTATTGTCCGGGCTCACGGCGTTTTAGTTGGTTGAACTAAATCGATCAAACTTATTTAGGCTTACGCTCTTGTATCCAAATTACAAGGAAAACAATCAGTTCTGATGCTGTCAGAAAGCACAAAAGGTAGAAACGCACTTGATGATTTATGGCAATAAAAGGTTCGCCATTAATTCTTGTTCTGTAAAGAATTGGATATAGCAATAAGATCGCAAACAAAAGACCAGCTATCGCGCGCATTGTCTGATGCGATACTTTTTTGGGTCTAGACAAATCCTCATTTTTTGGCTCATCATCTCTTTGAGCAACATCACACTTAGCCTTGAAGAGGCATGCAAGTGCATTAGGTAGATTACCACCTGAAGCAACAATTTTACCAAAGGCGCTAATCATTGAAACTATTATTATTACAATAGTCAATGCTAGTATGAGCAAAATTATAATAAGTATACTTGACATAAAATTGTTACCTTAGGTTAAAGTAATACTTATCGAATATACTTGGCGGTGAATCCTCACATTTTTTCTTTTTGTCTCTTTTATCCTTTAAATACTTAATAAAATCAATTATAGATTTGGGAAGATCCAACAAGATAGCTTTCTCAACTGTATCCTGAATTTCAGCTACTTCAGCCATTGAATGTCCAACCTGTCCAACTCTTTGTTCAAGCACCTTTAGCTCTTCTTCAGAATAGTTATATGACCCATTGCGCCATTCTAGCCCAAACGGATCTGTTCTATTGATGGGGTTGGCGCCAACATATTGGTATAGGTTCATATCCCCGCCCTGAAGCCGATATAAGGGGTTGAAGGTTTATAACCTTTAATAGCCTTCCATAGGATTTTCGGTTATAGAATGTCGGACTTACCATTGACTTCACACTCATATATGCAATCATTTTTGTACTAATGTAATGTTCCAGTCCGTTAAAGAGTACATTGTCTCTGGGAGCTGCCGTGAGCCATGTAACCGCAAGAGCCAAGGTGATTCAGGATAACACCGGCGTCGAGCTTGAGTTGCCGGTCATCATCACTGAGCATGGGGTGTTGATGCCCCTGGTCGATTACCTTCTGGAAAAGGCTCATGCCCGCAGTTATTCCTGGATGCAGAAAGTTGTTCAGTCCGTCAGTCTTCTCCTTGATTACCTGAGTGCAAACCAGAATTGTTTCAATGATCCCAAGTCCTTGTTTACCGTCTTCGCCCAGCGTCTCCATCGCGGCACTGTTGGTGCTGATGGACTGGACCCGAGCTGCCTCTACTGGCTTCCGAAGAAAGCTCAGAATGCAAGGCAACTCGTGCTCCTGTTGAGCGAATTTTCCGATTGGCTGGCGGAACACTCTGGAACCGCCATGCCACTCAATCCGCTCAGACCCGCATCACGCTATGAAGAGATGCTGGATTGGGCTGCCTATTATCAAAGACGCAACCGTGCTTTTCTTGCTCATACCTGGAGCCGTGACAGGTCGTCTGCAGGGGAGACCCGACAGGTCCAATTCAGGCACCTACCGACAGTCATGCATTCTGATGTCAAATTCTTCCCTGAGAGCAACATCGCTGGCCTGCTGTTCAAGGGGTTCATCGTCCCTGGGCGGCAGCGGAGCCCTCGCATCGAAGAAAGGCTAAATCTAAGAGACATACTGATCACCATTTTGCTGCATGGTGGTGGCGTACGAGTTTCGGAAGTATTCCACCTGTTCGTCCATGATGTCCAACCTGACCCGCTCGATCCGACTGTAGCCATGGTGCGCATCTATCACCCCGAAGAAGGTCTGGCTCCTGCCGATTGGCTCGATGCCAAAGGGTCCCCTACAGTTTGCAACCGGAACTCCTATCTGCGCGGCAAATATGCCATGCGACCTCGAACCCAATATCCCAAAGGTGGCAGCCTTCATGCCGGTTGGAAGAATCCTCATCTCGATAACCAGAGGGACCTTTATCTACATGTCCACTGGTTTCCCAGAGACTGGGGCAGGCTGTTCTATAAGCTCTGGAATCTCTACCTGCTCCAGTTGGTCCAAGTGGATCGTCAACACCCCTTCGCTTTCGTTTCGTTCGATGGCAAACGGACCGGAGAACCATATTCCATAGCCTCGTACCGGGACGCCCACACCCGTGCTGCGGAAAGGATTGGCCTTGTTGTTGCCAAGATGGAAGGCACCACCGAACATGGGCATCGGCATGCTTACGGCCAAAGGGTCAAAGCGACCAAAGACCCACTTATCATCAAGGCGGCTCTACATCACAGATCTCTGGAGTCTCAACTTGTCTACACCGAATTTCACATCGCCGAAGTTACCCAGAAACTTGCTGATGCAACACATAAACTGGACTCTACCCATGGATTCCAATCACCCTTTGACATCACCGCATATGGTTTTGAAGACGTTGATCCATTGGGGCTCCTCTCCGGTACCAGGCCAAAACTGACGAAAGGGAGATAATATGACGAAGCGCAAACCTTTTGTTTTAGTCATGTCAAGAGACCTGGAGTTCAGCTACGTGATCGCCGTTGATACCGAAATCGAGCCTTGGCGGGCATTCGCCGCCGCTTGGTTCGATAAACAGATTGACGGAAGACGCGGGAAAAGAGCAGCTCTCCATAAATTTCTTTGTGATTATCTCCCTAAGCTTGGGTCGGCTAAGCCTCCCCGGACATTTTTTCTCAGAAGCACCAAACTTCCCGAGATAAGGGATCAATTGCAGGGGATTCAGCCGAAAGGGGTTGTCAAGATCGTCAACCATATCCACGACTTTTTGAACTGGGTCCTAGACGAGGCAATTGCCGTTGAAGATGACCACGGCCATAAAGTCGTTCCAGCCGAATTTCGCAACCCGATCCCGCGCCTCAAAAGTTCCGGAATCGTGTTGAGCGAGACGGTCAGGACTCCTCTTCCATATCGATATATCAAAGAGCTACGCGACATCCTTTGCCCTGGAGAACACTTCCGCGACTGGAAGTGGGCTCATCAGGCCGTAGACCACAACACCTATGGCGACTGGTTCGAAGTCGATCCCGGCTTAATCGACAAGAACGACCCCGATTGCGTATGGCGAATCCGAAGTGCCAATCTGTACAACAAGGACTACTACGCAAAAAGTGGTGGCCCATATCGACTTGGCAGCAGGGAAATCCATGAAATCTGGTCTCCGGTACGTGCCATGGTTATTTACGTTAAGCTTCAATTGCCGCTACGCACCTCACAAGTGCGCATGCTTGACAGTGGCGAAGCAGACACCTGGTGTTATGAAAATGGCAATTGGACTCTCAATGATCATCTACTTGCACAAGGAACTGTTAAAACTCCATGCGAGAAAGGCGTCTTCCGCCGCATTGTCAATCCCGAAGACGGCAAGGTCTTAACGGGATTCTTCATCAATACAAACAAAACAGCCTATATCTACCGCGTTGAGCAGGAGAAGGGGTATGTCATTCCCTGGCAGCATGATGCCGTTCTGTACTGGCTTGAAAAACTCCGCAACTGGCAACAAAAGTACAATCCGATCAAGGCTCCTGTTCCATGGACACAACTTGAACTCAAGCACATTGGCGAGATAAAGTCTGACCAAGTATTGACTGACAAGGGGAACTCCTGTTTCCTCTTCCGGGATGCCGCCGCCTGCAAGGATATCAGCGACCGGGCAAAGCCGATTACATTACAGTTTCCGGAACGAATGTGGTTTCACCTCTTATCCGAACTGGGGACCCGCTGCGCCGCAAGAGGAGAAACTCTCAAGGATGGGAGCCCGCTTAGTTTCGTTAAGGAAGGCTCCTACGCAACAACCCTCTTTCCTTTGCATTCATTACGGGTATCGCTTATCACGGCATATGCCTTGGAGGGCGGTGTCCCGATGCCAGTTCTTTCCAAGCTCATTGCCGGCCATGCCCGCCTCATCATGACCATTTACTACGTGAAAGCGGGAGTGGCGCATGTCACCGAACTCATGGATGCGGCTGAAAAGCGCATCCTGGAGACAGACCAACAATCGTTTCGCCGCTTTCTGGCAAATGCCACTTATGACCAGATTGAATCCAGAGCGGCATTCAACACCCCAGATGCTCTATCTGTCATCACCCAACGGAAATCTTCGGCTAGCATGGTCGTCGAAGACAGGGGAATATGTCCCATGGGTGGCTCCGGGTGTGACTGTGGCGGAGACTTGATAAATGAAGCTTTCGCCGACCAGAGGCAACGTTTATACAGTCCAGTAGCAGGTTATCCCTTGGAGAAGAACTGCGTTCGCTGCCGCTTTTTCATTACCGGCCCTGCTTTCCTTCCCGGCCTTCACGCTCACTTCAATGCCATCAGCTTTCAACTCAGCGAATGTTCCACGAGGTACGTCTCCATCGAGGAACAGATCAAGGGCCTCGAAGATTACCGCCTCGCCTGCGATGAGAATGGGTCTCCATTTGTGAAGTCAGAGGAGTTGAACAAGATGTATCGCCTTTACGAGCAGGAAGCCCAGAAGGCGGACAAGCTTGCCAATGACCTGAATGCAACCTTGAGGCTTATTGACCGTTGCATGAAACTCCTCGAACAAACGGAAACCGACGACAACAGCTTAAAATTGATTCCTGCCGGCGGTATCAGCGACGTGAAATGGGCACTCATGGAAACCCAGTCCGACCTTCACCAACTGGAGGTAATCTGTGAGAATGCCGTGTTCTACCTCGAAATAGATGCCAGCAAGGCTGTTCTCCGCCGTAGTCAGATACTTGATGCGATGCTGATGATGAATGGCCAAACTCCGGTATTTCTGAAACTGACCCCGGACCAGCAGCTTCGAGTCGGCAACGAACTCATGACCCTTATCAAAGCCCGTACAGGATCTTTGAAGGATGCCGTAGAGTTTGTCGAAGGTGGCGGCAGGCTCAAGGAGTTCGGCCTTCTTGATGAGGCCACAAACCTTCTAGGATTCCAAAAGAACGACCTGCTTAAACTCCACGCTTCTGCAATGCAAATGGCTTCAGATCAACCAACCGTGCTGCTTGATACAACAGAAGGTGCCCAATGACTCCGGATGAACTTCTCGATCTCCTTAAATCAAAATCCAATACCCGCAAGCAGCATTCACTCGACATAATCAGCGGAATCTGCAAGGAACAACTCGAACGTGGTAGCCGTGACTTCTCTATTGCTACCATCGGTCGGCTTTCTATTGAGCAAGGCGGCCCTTCGCCTCAGACAATACGCAATAAAGGAGGTGACGATTTCCGGGCACTGATCGCTACTTGGGCTGAGCATTCAAAGGGAGCCATGAAGAAGCCTCCCAAAATCCAGGAGAGTGGGATTAGCTCCATTCTGGGGAAGATAAACGACCCTGCCGTAAGGTCGATTGTCGGGACCATTCTGGCAACCAATGCCAAGCTTCAGCGAGAAGTAAATCTACTGAAACAGCAAGCAGAGATCATCATTGACCGTCGAACAATCCCGCTTGCAACAACAAAACAACAAGATTCCCAATTGACCGGCGTTGCAGAAAATCTTACTACAACGGAATCAATTGCCCTGTCGCACGCCATTTCCAACGAGCTGATGGAACAAGAGGGATGGACGATTGAAAAAAGCGGCAGAGTCGTAAATAGCCTTGGGCGGACAATCTTCAAGGCGGGCTTTACGTCTGCAATTCAGCAGATTTTCAAATCTAAAACCTCCACATGATACTAACTATTTGATTGTCAAAGAGCTGTTATATCTATCTAATGTTGATGCATTTATTATTTCACATCTTCATTATATTCACCAAAACCAACACCTTTAATGTCCTTACCACAAAATGGACAGTAATATAAATGACCTAGTTCAGGGAAATACCATTCTGTTTCATCATAATCTTCAGCTTTTATGATATATCCTTCTTCAACTGCAACCTCGAATCTATTACAGCAATAACTATATGTTGTAGACTCTGTCATAGGTTTCTCCTATCAAGTATCGCCACCAGGATTGTTAAAGTTATTAAGCATTTGCTCTTGCCCAGGTAATAGCAACAAAAACGGCACAGCTCTAAAAAAATCTGGCTTTACATTTTTCAACCATTCGAGTGCTTTTGCAGCATCACACGGGATGTCTTTTATCACTCTTCCAGTATGCTCTACCAGTTCACCAGCTCTATTAAATCTATATTTACCATAGTGTATAAGCCTTTCGCCAAGCTTGCTATAATCAAAATGCCAGCTTGCCAATCCAGTCGGATCTGTATAGTTGATCGGATTATTATCAGTATAAGCAAATGGGTTTACAATGGACTTAAGCCGTTGATTTTCCGTAATGTTATAGCTATCATTATAGTTATTGCCTAATATAGCGATTGGGTCTTTTTGGATGAACCTTCCTTCCATCGGATCATAGTATCTCGCCCGGTAATAATACAGCCCTGCCTCCTTATCCCACTCCCTTCCGGTGTAAGCATAAGGTTGACTGATCACATGCAACCCTGGCTTCTGATTGCCGAAAGAATCGTAATCATATCTGTCAACAACAATACCATACTTGTTGCTAAGCGCGATTATGCTTCCCAGCCCGTCCTGATGGTAATGCCAGGTGTTATTGTTTCTGGTCAGTGAAAGCGGTTCGTCTGTTCCGGGGCCATGAAGATAACGACTCGTACCGATGAAGTCTGCTCCGAGAACGTTCGTATCCCGGTATTCCTGAATGATGTTCTGGCCGTCATAGACATAGGTGTGAGTGTCTGTTCCGCTTATCTGGCAAGCTTTCCCGATGGTCTTTTTCCCTATCCTTCTGCCTAAGGGATCATAGGTAAACTGAACGGTGACCGTGGCCGGACCGTAGTGTATTTCCGTCTGCGTCAACTGGTTCTCAAAATCATAGCTGTACAGGGTGGTTATCGTGGTATTGGGTAATCCGGTGGGCGTGGTTTTCTTGATAAGATTGCCGTTTTTGTCGAAGGTGTATTCTGCCTTGCCTGTCGCGGCGCTTGTCAGTCCGAAAAGCCCCGCCATGAATCCGGCCGCTTGAGTTGTCTCTTCGATCAACTGGTTTCCCTGATTATACAGGTATGATATTGATGCCTTCGGCCCGTTGAGACGATTACCGACCGGGTCATAGGTGTACTGCTCAGTGATTTCCCAAGGTAGAGAGGGTTTTACCTGGGTAAGCCGGTAAATTGCATCATAGATGTAATTGGTTGTTACGGCCGGTTTCTTGATGGAAAGTCGGTTGCCGATCTTGTCGTGGGTGTAGGTGAAGCTGTCGATGGTTAATCCCAATGCGCCTTTATGCGTAAGTGATGTCAATCTTCCGGTATTGTCGTAGTTGTAATTGGCAGTGGTACCGTTGGGGTAAGAGAGTTTTACTCTTCTGCCGAGTGTATCGTAAGTATAGCCGTATGTTTTGCCATTGTCGGCAATAGCTGCAAGCCGTCCTGCTGTGTCATACGAGTAGCTGACAACCGAGCCTTCGGGATAGATGGTCTTTGTTTTCTTCCCGCCCACATCATAGGCGTACTGTATCACCTTGCCGCTGGAATCCGTGGAAGAAAGCATCCTTCCGGCCGCGTCGTAACTGAAGGTGTAGGAAATATCCTTGTTGGTGGCAGTGAGAATGTTGCCCTTGACGTCGTAGGTGTAGCTTTCTTCCGTATCAATCTGTGGGGTCAGGCTTCCAAGATGACAAGTTAGACCTAAATTCTTGATCCATCCTGTCTTCATTAACGGCATTTAAACTATCTGCAAGTGACTATTCTGTCGAGAAAATCGTCGTTGAACCAAGAGTTTTTTCGTACTTACGTTTCCTCCTGCGCAAATATTAGTATCTTGGAAGCCTGACCCCACAGGTGTTCCTGGCAAGGAAGAAAATTGAAGAGGAAAACGCGGACTGAACTGGAATTTAAATTCAAAATGGGAGAGATTGATTCAATTATTTGAGTGTCTGACGATTCAATTTGAAACTTTAAGAACTATTTTGTTTGCAATTGTATAGACTTATTTCTATTTGCGTTGTAAAAGTGAAAACTTTACATAAATCACGTTGAGATTCAACCTCACATTATCACTAAGTTAGCTCTGATCTTTGTAAGAACATTGTTGTTTACCGATACTGACTGGCTCATCAACTTGGGGCCGTAAGGTGGCGACCGGAGGTCTGAATCATCACTGCCGGTAAGCTGGAGCAGGTGGCTACGATTACAAAGTTCTCTGCAGGCCGGTATTTACGGAAGATGCTCTGAATTATCGAGGTTAAGATGGATCCGGAAACGGGCGCTATTGCCCAAAAAGAATTCGATCGTGCACAACAGGAACTTGACCGAAACAATGTCTTGGCCGCACTCGCCTGCCTGGAACGGGCAATCAGTATCTGGAACGATCCACTCTGGCATTCCCGTCTCGGCTTCTGTCTCGCCAAGCAGCGCGGCCAGCACTCCCAAGCATTGGAACTCTGCCGCAGTGCAATTGAAAATGATCCGGACAATCCTCTGCACTACCTTTATCTCGGTAAAGTCTATATTATTGCAGGGAATACGTATGATGCACTTCAATCCTTCAGGCAGGGCATGATACTTGGGGGTGGTCCAGAGCTACAACTGATGCTTGATGCCATTGGGACCAGGAAATATCCAGTCATATCTTTTCTTTCACGTGATAACCTGTTGAACAAATATCTGGGAATCATTCTTGGCCGTTTTGGGATGAGATAGAGACTTTGCAATTGGTGTGAGCGCTACAACGTATTGATCAATTGAGAATGTTTCCAGACAGCAACTGCAGAAAAACAAAAAAGGTGCCATTTGCATGGCACCTTTTTTTATATGGCGGGGTTGACGGCGCTCGAACCCGGGGAAGTTTGAGGGGACGCTGTTATCTATTTTCCCATTGCCCAAATAAAGAAAATTATAATGACATCCCCTTATCTGATCTGACGACATGGATTGTTGACGGAAGCGATATCTGAGCTATAGTTTAGCGGTAGGGAGTCTATTCAAACGCATCGTTACGAAAAGGAGACGGATATGTGCAAGGTATTGATTGTTTATTACAGTATGTACAGACACATACATCAGATGGCAGAAGCGATTGCCGCAGGCGTCCGGGAGGTTGAGGGATGTGAAGTGGTCATCAAGCGTGTTCCGGAAACCCTGTCTCCCGAAGTCCTGGGCATGATGGGTGCTCTTGACGCTCAGAAGAGCATGGAACAGATCCCGGTCGCCACGGTCGATGACCTGGCTGCGTCCGACGCGATCATTTTCGGTACTCCGACACGATTCGGGAACATGTGCGGCCAGATGCGACAGTTTCTTGATGCAACCGGCGAGCTCTGGATGAAAGGCGCGTTGGTGGGTAAGGTCGGCAGTGTCTTTACCAGTTCGGCAACCCAGCATGGTGGGCAGGAATCAACGATTCTGAGCTTCCACATAACGCTTCTCCACCAAGGGATGGTAGTGGTTGGACTCCCGTATGCCTTTGCCGGACAGATGAACAATAGTGAAATTACCGGTGGTTCCCCCTATGGCGCCAGCACTGTTGCCGGCACGCAAGGTGAAAGGACTCCGACCGCCAACGAGCTGGCCGGTGCCCGGTTTCAGGGATCTCATGTGGCAGGGATTGCAAAGAAGCTATCGTCATAAGTAATTGTACTTTCAACTTTACAAAAAAAATCAGGAGACACCCTTGACCAGTCAAAGTAAACATCCGGACGGCGAATTACTTCTTCGCACCTCGCCAAGGCCGAGTGATACAAACATGAACGGCGATATATTCGGTGGCTGGATCATGTCACAAATGGATATTGCCGGCGGTATGATGGCAATAGAAATGACCAGGGGACGTGCTGTGACTGTAGCTGTTGATGCCATGAAATTCATTAAACCGGTTAAGATCAGCGACGTTGTCTGCTGCTACGGGAAAGTTATCCGTACAGGAAACACATCAATAACCATTAAGTTGGAGGTGTGGGTGAAACCGATATTAAGGGAATTGAATGCACCTGAAGAGGAGGAATCCTTCATTGTGACTGAAGCATCGTTCACCTATGTAGCCATTGATAATGAAGGGCGGAAACGCCGCTTTTCAAAAGTGGGATAACGGTGTGACTTGACGCAACAGAATTCCAATAAGTGCTTCTTTGGAAACATAATCTTTGCCAGAAAATAATCCCCTGTACTGAACGGTCCAAAGCTCAGTACAAGGGATTGGCATATTACCAGTTGATCAACTGATCCATCTCGTCGTCAGACACCGAGAACACCTGGTTGTGCGGGGTGATAGGATCTGTGTAGAAGAATCTGGGCAGGCGGTCGTGATGCTTGGTGAAGCCGGCCCGGGTGTTGAAATCGCGTTCGGCTGTCAGTACCTTTTTGCCCAGCGCCACAATGTCATCGCCGGTCATTGTATTGCCGTGAAACGAACCGAGCATGTCCAGCAATGCCTGGAAAGTCTCGGGCTGGTCCATAATTGCCATGGCTATGAACAGGCACATGCCGGTGGAGTCGATGGCGGCCGTAGCGATCTGAAGGTTGCGGGACAATTCCACCTGCCCCTCGGTTTTGAGCGGATCAACATCGCCGCCTATCTTGAGGATGTTGGTCGCGATGGCGTAACCGATGGTGTGGTCGGCCCCCTGGGTGGAGGTGGCGTAGGTCACGCCGATGCCTTGGATCGGGCGCGGGTCGTAGGCCGGCAGCGCCTGCCCCTTGACGACCGGTACTTTTTCGACGCCGAAAACCTTGCCGGTGATCTCGGCGCCGCAGCCCAGCACACGCCCCAGCGGAGTGCCCTTGCCGACTTCCTCCATCAGCCGGATGGCTCCTTCGCGATCTCCGAAGGGAATAATGCCCGCATCCATTGCCACGCCGATGGCGACCCCCATATCGATAGTATCCAGGCCGATGTTGTCATCCATATAGTCCAGCCTGGCCACGGTATCCAGATCGTCGATCCCGCAGTGGCCGCCGTGGGACCAGACCGTCTCGTATTCGGGCTGTTTCGTAACGTAGTTGCCATCTTTGTCGTTAAAGATACCGGAACACTGGATCACACAGCCGCGATGACAGCCATGGGTAGCAGAACCGCCACGCTTGATTTCCAACTCTGCCAGGGTTTCACCTGAAATTCTGGCAGCCCCTTCGAAAACTCCTCCCTTGAAGTTACGGGTTGGATAGCCGCCGGCTTCATTCAGAACGTTGGTCAAAACATTGGTGCCATAGGCCGGCAGCCCCTCACCGGTAACCGGGTGCTTGCGAAGTCCCTCGACAAATTTTCGGTTGGCATCGCGGAATTTCTCCGGGTCATTGGGCTGGCGCATTTTGCACCCGGCGTCATCAAGGATGATGGCCTTGATTCGTTTGGAGCCCAGAACGGCGCCAACGCCGCCGCGGCCGCAGTGACGGGTAGGGCGCAGTTCCGGGTCGGTGCAGGCAATGGAGGCCGCCAGCAGCAATCGCTCTCCGGCCGAGCCGATGGTCATATAGGCCACCTTGTCGCCATACTGAGTTCGCAGCTTCTCGACCAGCGGGTAGTTGTCCAGCAGCTTGAGGCTATTATCGACTTCAATTTTGATGCCGTCTGCGGAGACGACCATTTTGTACAGGTCGTCTCCCTGAGGTTTGCCCTCCAGCACGATGGCAGCGTAACCGATGCGTGCCAGCACCTGGGCCGCCTGCCCTCCGGCGTTGGACTCCTTGATCGTACCGGTCAAGGGACTCTTGCAGCCGACCGAGAGCCGGCCGGTCATGGAACCGGTCGTGCCGCTCAGCAGGCCTGGCGCGATAACCAGCTTGTTCTCGGCTCCCAGAGGGTGGGCGAGGGGATGAACCTCCGTTGCGACGATAATTGAGGTCATCGCCCGGCCACCGAGTCCAAAATATTTACCAACCGGTTCTTCAGTTACCCTGGGTCCGCCCGCGGCCCCCATATCAATGCGTGCAATCTTATCCATGCTGGTTGCTCCTTTTTTATTTACTGAATTAATTCTTAGCTGATTATGTGGCCAGGCAGGCACTGACCCGTGCACAAGCAAATGAATTCCCCCACAGGTTGGCTAAGTCCGGCAATCCATCAAGTGACCGGGGCCGGCCTGAAGCGGCGTAATTATCGGCATCACCCAGGCAGATGATTTCTCCGGGCGGAATGAGATCATCTGCCAAGACTCTTATAACACCGGAAATTGCTGCCGGCAGCAGAGCGGGATGATCAGGATGGCCCGCTGCAACCAGCCTGCAGCCAGCGGCTAGAACTGCTGTACAGGCATCGGAGAGAACATCTGCACCCGGGCCAGGTGGCATCGCAAGGCTCAGATTCACCAGGGAACATCCCTCGCTGGCCGCCCGCAGGAGGGCACGGGCCACCAGCGAGGGGAATGAACTGAGATCCTGCTCGAAAACCCGCACCACAAACAGTTCACAATCAGGAAGTTGCTGGCGGAAAATTCCGGCTACGGCGGTACCGTGTCCGACCAGATCCCGGAAGTCGTCATCTTCCTGAATCTTGCCATCGTTATCCAGGAATATCCGACAGCCGGTCACACCGCCTCTGACATGGGAATGCCAGGGGTTGACACCGGTGTCGATCATTCCAATACGTTTTTTTGTATTCTCCTGTGCCGGTTGATTCATTGCCGAACACCGATTGCATGCTTGAGAGTACGGACCTGATCAAGCATGACCAGATTCGATGAGGTTTTTCGAACTGCCGCACCGTCAAGATCTGAAAGGATTTCCTGATCGTAGATCTGCAGCAACTGGCCGTCCTTCATCAGATAAAGGCGGTCGAATTCTTCCAGGTTGTGCAGGCGATGCGTTATGACCAGAAAGGTCCGTCCATAAAAATGGCTGAACAGATTTTGACGGACCTTAGCTTCAGTGTCGGTATCAAGTGCTGAAAAGGCTTCATCAAGAACCAGAATGCCAGGATTGCGCAGAATTAGCCGGGCCAGCCCGATCCTCTGCCGCTGGCCGTCGGAGAGCGCCAGGCCCCTCCCTCCGATGACAGTCTGGTATCCTTCCGGCAAACCGGAAATAAAACCATGGGCTTCCGCCAGCAAGGCAGCTGTCTGCAATGCCTCAGCGCTGGTTGGCGGGTTGCCATATTGCAGATTCTCTGCAACGGTCGCATGCAGCAGAAAAGGATCGCATCCGGCATAGCCAATCTTTGCTTCGGCATTTTCTACTGCCGGGCCGACAGCAACTCTCCCACTGTGCGGGGAGCGCAGTCCGAACAGCATCTGCACCAGGGTCGATTTTCCAACTCCGGATGTCCCTAAAATCGCGATACGATCTCCGGCTGAAACCCGCAAATATGCCTTATCAAGAACCGGGGTGGATTTGTCATAAGAGAAACTGACATCATCCAGCAAAATCACACCCGCTTCAACTCCATCCATGGAAACCGGAACAGTTTCGAAAGACTCGTTTGCCAGTAATTCGGCCACTCTTTCCAGGCTGACCCGCGATTCCTGAAGATTTCTCAGCAGCCCCACAATACCCATTGCCGGACCGACCAAGCGTCCTTGATACAGAATGAAAGCCACGAATGTACCCAGAGTTATGGCGCCACTTTCGATCAGTCTGCCACCAAGGAGATAAATCCAGGCCAGGCTCGCGGTCAGTGCCAGGGCTGGAAAACCGGATGCAGCGGAGTCAAGCAATTGGAAATTCAGCAGTCGGCTGACAAGGGTGGCATTGCAGTCGGCAAATGTTCGCTGTTCCACTGCTTGCGTTTCGTGGAGACGCACAGAACGCAAGGCTCCCAGGCGTTCGGTAAGAAAGTGGGACAGGTTGACCATCGCATCGCGAACTTTTCGGGTTCCCTGTTCTATCGGTTTACGGAACAGTGCTGTAATCACCAGAGCAACGAAAATTCCGATGAAACTCCAGAGCGCCAGAGCAGCCGAAAGGTTCAGAAGAATCAGCGCAGCAACAATCAGGAAAAGGACGTTTTGGAAAAACCCCAGAACACCGTCCACCAGCAGCGTCTGGATTTTTGAGATATCGGAGCCAAAGCGGTTCAGCAGATCGCCATGGCGGAATCTTTCCATTGTTGCCAGCGGAGCGTGCAGGCACTGGGCAAACAGCCGTTCCCGAATTTCGACCAGTACCCCGGCTGACAGCTTGGTGTGAACCAGACGGGTACAGGCAGACAGAATCAGATCAGCCAGTGAAAGTCCGAGCAGTGCCAGGGCAATGCGCGGAACCATGGCAAAGTTACGGTTTCCCACGACGGAATCGATGAAAGCTTTGCCGATCAGCGGGGAGGCCAGCGAGGTTGCGGCCCCGGCCAGGCCGAGCAGGAACATGGCCGTAATCAGCAGCTTTTTCCCGGCCAGGTGATGTTTAAATAGCCGCAGATGGGTCAGCATGGCAAACTCTTATTAGAAGGGTTGTCCCAGACATCGGGGTAATAACACAAATGCCGTTCGATGCACATCCCGGCAGATCCTCGCAACTTGATAACCGCCTCCCTGATTCCGGACGGTGTTCCACCGTTGCGTGCCATGCGCAGGGCCAGAGCCGCTATGCGCACAGAATGCTCTTTTCGCTCCAGTGAAGCCTCTCGACCCACGACTTTGAAACTGGTAATGCCTGCTTGCATGAGCCGGGGTACAGCGCACAGGCCGCATGGCCCGAGAGGGTACCCGTTGCCTGTGCGACATCCGCAATGATTTAGTGTCCATTTCCAGAATGCATAATGTTCAAGGGTCTCCGCAGAGACTCCCTCAGTTTCGTGGCCATCCTTGGTGCAGAAGGAACCGGCCGCGTGGGTTGTGGCACAGAGACCTTCCTCAAAGACACAACCGTCGTTAAGCAGGAATGTTTCGAACTCCACCCCGGGAATTATGATTGACTCAATTTCAGCCAAAGTCAGATGCCTGGGTAAAATTATCCGCGATACCCCCAAGTCCCGATAAAAAGAGGCGGCCCCTGCATTGACGCAGGTGGCCAGACTGGAAACATGAATACGGGAGGCAAAGCCGGCTTTAACCAGATCCAGGATCAGTTCCATATCTGCTACAATCAGCCCGGCAACCCCCATTTTCAAAAGCTGAGCCCCGAAACGGGCCAGCATTTCCACTGCTCCAGGTGGATAGAAGGGGGCATTGAGCGCCACAAAGACTGGACGACCGGCAATCGAAACCAGAATCCGTTCAAAATCGGCCAGATCGGCAACCCCGGCTGACAAGGGTGCCCGTCGATTTGCCCAGATACCGCTGAATCTCTCCTCCCATCCAGGTGGAGTAAGGCCGCAAAAAAACTCATCCGCTCCTGCAGCAATCAGGTCAGCTACCTCGGATGAGCTTCGTAATGGGGCTAAAATGTTCACGGCGTCGGCCTCTCGAACAGCACTACCCGATCTGCCTGTAACAAATGCTTTTCGGCAAAACTTCGGGGTATTTCGTAAAAAAGGGTATTCCCGGCCCGCCAGAGCGGACCTGATGTGTCATCCCGGTGAACCTGGTGCCAGCGTCCCTGGCAGTTCCGATTACAGTTTGACCCGAGTCCCTTGGTAAAACAGTCGTCCAGGGTTTTGGCCCCATCGGCCTTTATCAGACAATTCCTGCTGCTGGCGACAAAAACGTAGGGAAAATACAGGACTCGCTCCATTCCATCACTGCCATTTCCCAGAAAGCTACCCTCAAGATCGGGATCGGTTTCCAGCGCGGAAACACCGCTCTTGGCAAGCATTGACCGGATCCGCTGACCCCGGTCCGTGAGGCTGGATTCGACGGTCGGGCGCGACTCGAACACCCGCGGATCGCGAAGACCGCGATTGATCAGGCGACCGGAACGGCGGGGCAGAGCCGGATAGCGTTGTTGAAGCAGGTTCAGCACTCCCCAGTCGTTAAAAACAACTTCCGGAATCCAGCCGACTGCTGTCAGTTGATCAAGCAGATGATCAAGTTGACCGAGACCTTTACCGGTGACGATTGGTGTCAACATGACCGCATCAAGACCGGAGTCATGGGAAAAACGGCAAAGTTCTTCCGCCGATTCAAAGTCAGGCAGGAGTGTTTCGCAAAATTCCGTGCCGAAATATATTGCCTGGATCTGCCCAGGCGGGAGAATCTCCCGCCATTCTACAGGGCAGATCGTCCGAGGGTCGGACGGCAATTCACTGGTATCTGTTACGCGTATTCCGTATTCCATGCAGTTGACCCTCAACAGTTAACAATTATTCCGCCGCAATTATCCTACAAATCAAGCCGTCTGAGCATGATTCCGTCGGTTGACATTTGCAGTCTCTTGACAAGTTTCAGTGTGGCGGCATCATACACAAGAAGAGCCGGCCCGCTCTGCAGGTAAATCTTTCTGCCATCAGCACTGGTGACAAGGCCGAACGTGGTCCCTTCATTGACAACTTGCGAATTGGTGACGGTCCCCGTCTCCACGTCGATTACGTACAGATCATCCATATTGGCATAGGCCTTTTTCTTGTCCGGAGAGTAAAAGGCCCCATAGGCCATGATCTCGCTTTTCAGCGGGGTAAACTTGATTTCTCCGGAAGCAAGATCAATGCTCATGAGACCGGGATGTGTGGGCGTGTAATAGGGAACCAGGAACACATTGCCGTTCTCAGCCGTAGGAACAAAGATGGGCAGTATATTCATCTTCTTGTCAAAGAGCGGATAGGTGTCAACTATTTTCATCGTCTTTGCCGAGACATTTATCGTGTAGAGATCCAGGCCAACAGCATAGAGCTTCTTTTTGGTTTCAGAATAGGCAAGATTGAACACGCCAAAGGGAACTTCAAGGCTGCGGAGTATCTGACCCGTTTCCAGGTCGATCTGAAGGACCGCAGGCTTGCCGATCGCGACGTCACCGTTTTCGGTTTTCCTCGAAACAGTGTTGATGTAGGCGGTCTTGCCGTCGCCGGCACTCTCGAATCCGTAAATAAAGCGCTGCCAGCCGCCATAATTCATATCCACGGTCTTTACTACCTTCATGCTCTGTAGATCGATCTTGTGATACATGTGTCGGCTGGCTGTCACATACAGAAACTTTTTGTCCGTAGAAACCAGTGACTCCCGAGCCCATCCCTTAATCGGGATTTCGGACACAAGTTCATCGCTGCTGACGTCGATCACGTGCACCTTACCGTATCCCAGGTTCACCACCAGTTCTTTAGCAGCAGCCTGACCGGCAAAGGGCAACAGACACAGAAATATGGATAATAGTAGAGAATATGCTCTGTTTTTCATGGAAATCTCCTGTAAAATTAAGTTAAAACCCTGCCTGTTCGAGCCAACTATGAAAAATCCATTAAGCCCGAAAAACAAATCGTTGCCTTGGAAACCGGCCAGTTCAGCTACGAAGCTATTTAATATCGCGCCAGTCGCGAACAATGCTGCTGCATACCATTTCCAGATCGGGTGTATTGGTGAGTCCGTCGGTGCTTTGCGCCGGCCACCAGCAGTCCCCGGCGCACCCCAGATAATCGTGGGATGAAGGTTGGCAGTTCCCGACCGGCGTTGTGGAACGCGGATTAGTTTCCCAACCGGTATCAAAGATTGTGGTGCAGCCTACCGGCATTTTCCATTTGGTCCCGTCTTCAAGGGCTTCCACCGACCTGGTTTCACCTTTGGCAAGGGTTTCGATGGCACGGGCTTTCTCATTCAGGGCTTCGAGATGCTTTTTCTTATCCATAATCTAAAACCTCCGTTAGTTGTGACTGGTAAGAATACTGATATCATTCAACACTTGATTCGTTTTTCCAATTTTAACAGCACCTTGTCAGCGCCTGCCAATTTCAACTCGACATATGTTTCTATACCGAGCTTTAGCCAACGACGGATGAAGGAGCAGCTGCTGCCGGGCGGGATTCCCAGCAGGTTTTCCCGCAGGTGGTTTTCATAATGACAACCACCTGCACAGAGTGTCCTGGCCCAGCATTGTGAGCACATTTCCTGTTTGCCGCAGGTAACAGAAGCGATTGCACTACTAATCTTGTCAGGATCATGACCGGAGCTGATATCGCCCACGCAGAATGACTCTTCACCAACCAGACGATGACAGAGATAATATTTCCCTTCCGCATCGACCGCCAGATAACCGAGCCCTGCGCCGCATGACACCGCTTTGGTCTGCCCCAGGTGCAGCCTGGCCAGCAGGTCGATGATATTGCTGAAGGGGAGGATTCTGCCTTGCTTGGCCGCTTTCACAAAAGTGTCTGCCAGAGCGGCAAAACCACCCAGTAGCTGCTCCTCCTGGTCGTTGTCAGGAAGATACTCCGGGCGGACAGGACTTACCGGGCCGATCCCGACCTCATGAAAACCTAGTTCCAGCAGATGATAAAAGACCTCTTCCACCCTAGACCACTGCTGAGGGGTCAAGGTTACCCTGGCTGCAACGGCAGATGTCGCTCCCTGCAGCAAACCGGCCAGTCTGGGTACGATTCTGGCGTAGCTCCCATTGCCTGCGCTGTCGGGACGATTGGCATCGTGCAGGTCGGCCGGGCCATCCAGACTGATGGAAACAGCCAGCTTGTGTTGATGAATATATGTGATGATCTCCGGAGTAAGCAGGGTTGCATTGGTGGTCAGGGAAATGAAGACCTTTTTACCGCTCAAAACAGAAGCTGACTCGGCCTCGTCGACCGCCGCCCTGACCGCTTCCATATTGAGCAGCGGCTCACCTCCAAAAATCACCAGCGTTACTTTCTCCTGATCTCCGGAACCTTCAACCAGGCGCTGGACCGCTTCCCTGGCCATAGCCGGGGACAGATGCCGGATCTGTTTGCCGTATGTTCCGCCTTCGGCATAACAGTAACGGCAGCTGAGGTTACATTCCTGTGCCACCTCAAGCACCATGGTCGTTAGCGGAATCGAGGCGATATCATGGACGGTCGACTCGATCCTGTGTTTTGCTCCAAGTGGCGCCAGGAATCTTGCCTCACGCAGACTCTCCAGAATTTCCCGATCATCTGCAGAAGATTCCTGAAGGCACAGGATCTGTTTTTGATCCAGTCGCTCAACCAGTTCCCGTGTGGCCTCGTCAATAAAGAACAGGCTACCCTGATCGACTCCGAAAAGAATCGAACGGTCTTGAAGTTGGAACAGATGATGATCGGTCCATTCGTAATTCATGGTTACTTGATCCTTTGCACGAAGTCGGGCATCGTAACGATCAGGTTGGCCGACTTGGCGGTGTACATCTGATCGCCACGCTTATATTCCGCCTCCACCTTGACAATGCCGCCGCCATCGGTTCCCTGGGCACGCGCCGGATTCGAGCTGTAATCCCCCATCGGCACGTATTTGCCATTCGGCAGGATTGCGCCGGCCCAGATCAGATCGTCGTCATTGGGACGCTTGACTTCGGCTGCCAGCTTGAATCTGGCCGGCACAGGACCCAGAGCAATTTCTCCGGCATCCCCTTTGGTCATGGCAATCGCTTCAAACTGAACACCTTCGGCGGGGTGGTTCTTGCCGCCGTACAACCTGGAACGCCCCATCTCCGGAAGGATCTTGATGCTGTCGATCCGTTCGGCCAGGATCAGCGGCAGACTGTTCATTCCCTTGATGCCGATCTCCGTCTTGACCAGGCCGTCAGAACTGGAGACCGCCTCCACTTCAATTGCGTCCGTGGCAAGGCGTCGCACCGCAGTCACCTGCACCGAACCGCCGGAAACCGTCAAGTCACCGACAGACACATCAGGCAGACTGATTCCTTCCAGTACCATAACTGTTTTCTCTCCCTTCAGCAGGAAAGCCGGGGAGACTCTCAGCAGGCGCGCCGGGCCGTCAGCAGGGTACCAGGTGCTCTTTGAGTTCCTGAAATCAGGGGCCGGGAAATGATGTTCCCCCTTGAGCTGTCCGTCAGCAAATGAGAATGCGCCGAGAGTCCTGTTGCCTTCATGTTGCGTTCGGGTTCGGAAGGCATGCCCGCCATAGAGTGTGCCTTCCCCATTGAAGTTTTCCGTAGTGCCGTCAGCGAACATAAGTTTGCCTTTGATAGAATATTCTTCAGTGCCGCCAGATTTGATAATTGCCTGACCGCGGTAATTCCCCTTGCCCGGTTCATGTCCCAGAATCAGCCAGGATCCGGACGGTTTTGCGGCCGGAGTCTGCCAGGCCTGACCATAGGGGTGGCTCTTGGCCAGGGAGGAAAGCACCTTGTCAGCTTCTTTTTCCCAGCGCATTTCACGCATCTGGTTGACAGTCGTCGGAATCATGTAGAGATGGAAATCGCGAATCTTGGCCCAGGCGGAGCTGACCATGCGGTATGAAAAGATTTTGGCGCCGCTGTGACAGCGTACGCAGGTAACAAAAAGTTTTTCCTGCTCGGCCCCCTGGGGGACCTCCATGTTCTGAGGGTTGTTCAGCAGGTTAAGATAAGAAACCTTATCCAGCTCAGTCGGCGAAAGAATCTGGGTGGAACAGAGTTCTTTCAGCAGGACGTCCATTTCCGCCGCTGAGAGATCCATTCCATACAGTCGTGACATCCGGTCTACGATGACCGTCCACTCCTCCGGTGTTGTCCTGATCTCTTCGATTCGAGCAATTTTACCGTTGACCGGCGCATGGCAGCTTGTACACTTCTTCCAGACCAGGGAATCCTTGGTGAATGCCTTGGCACCGGGCACCGTCACAAGACCGAGTATCAGTAACACAATCAAAAGCTGTAGCGAATTTCGCATTGATCTCCTCCAATAGTTTTTTACTCGTTAATGCAGTTTGTGATAATGAGTTTCCTGAACAGTCCTTCTTTCAGTTTTGGGAAACACACTGTTACGAAGGTTTGATGATCTCATCCTCAGCCAGCACCTTGACATGCACATCGTTCAACAAAAAGTGGGAAAGCGCCGGGATCAGAACCAGGGCGCCGATCATGTTCCAGAGGAACATGAAGGTCAGCAGAATACCCATATCCGCCTGAAACTTGATCGGTGAAAATGCCCAGGTCACGACGCCGGCTGCCAGCGTAATGCCGACCAGACCTACTACCTTGCCGGTAAACTGTACGGCCCGTTTATATGCTTCGCGCAGAGGCAGTCCGGCTCTTTGCTGGGTCAACTGCATACTCAGCAGGTAGAGTGCATAATCAACACCGATGCCGACCCCCAGGGCGATTACCGGAAGGGTTGCGACCTTCACCCCGATACCGAGTATCACCATCAGCGCTTCACAGAGAATCGAGGTGACCATCAGCGGCAGCACCGCCACCAGGACCGCCCGCCAGCTGCGGAAGGTGATGAAGCAGAGGATTGTCACTACACTGTAGACATACAACAGCATGGTCCTGTTGGATTTGCGCACTACAATATTTGTAGCCGCTTCGATCCCGGAACTTCCGGCAGCCAGCATGAATGTCCGATCCGGAACATTATGTTTTTTGCAAAAGTCTTCCGCCACCTTAACTACCCGCTCCAGAGTCGCGGCTCTGTGGTCGGCCAGATAGGCGATAATCGGCATGACCGTACCATCATCATTAAACAGATCCGGGTTGTTGACCATCGATTGGTGGGCGCCGTAGTTAAGGACGGCCTGATTACGGGAGATGGTGAGCCATTTGGGGCTTCCTTCATATGTGCCGGCTGTGATCTGCCGGACCGAGTCGACCAGGGAGACGGTCGTCTGCACCCCGGGCACCTGCTGCAAAGCCCAGGCAAGGCGATCGGCTTCGATCAGAGTTTCATACTGCTGGCTGCCGTCCGGTGGAGTCTTGAGAATAATTGCAAACTGGTCACTGGACAACCCGTAATTGGAGGTGATGAAGGCATTGTCCCGGTTGTAACGAGAATTGGGTCGCAATTCGGGTGCGCCGGGGTCAAGATCTCCGATCTTGAGATTGAGACTGATGATAAAACCGATGATTGTCAGCACCGCTGCGATGCTGATTGCTGCAATTGCCCATTTTCGCTCTGTAAAACGGTCCAGAAAACTCCAGAGAGCCCCGAGACCTTTCCCCGAACTCTCTTCTGTTTCTTCCACCAGACTGCGCTTGGCGGCAGCAGGACTGACTCCAAAAAACGAGAGCAGCACCGGCAACAGCAGCAGGTTTGTAAGGATGAGCACGGCCACGCCGATGCTGGCGGTCAGCGCCAGATTCTTGATAACCGGAATGTCAATGAACATCAGCACGGCAAAACCGACCGCATCGGCCAACAGTGCGGTAAGACCGGCCAGGAACAGTCGCCGGAAGGTGTAACGGGCCGCGATCTGCCGATGTGTTCCGCGACCGATGTCCTGCATAATCCCGTTCATCTTCTGTACGCCATGGGAAACGCCGATGGCAAAGATCAGAAAAGGTACCAGGATGGAATAGGGATTCAGTTCAAAGCCGAAGGTGGCAACAAAGCCTAATTGCCAGAGTACCGCCACCAGCGAACAGGCTATCACCAGCAGAGTACTGCGCAGGCAGCGGGTGTAGAGATAGATCACTATCCCAGCAATCAGGGCCGCGATCAGGAAGTAGCTCATCACCTGCATCAGGCCAGCCAGCAGATCGCCGACCAGTTTGGCAAAACCGATTATATGGATTCTGACCTTGCCGGTTGGTGAACCGTACTTGTCGCGTATGGTCTCCAGTTTTTTGGAGAGTGCGCTGTAATCGAGTTCCTTGGCCGAATTCGGGTCGATATCCAACAGCGGACAAAATATGGCTGTGGACTTGAAGTTATCCGCCACCAGGTTTCCGACGATTCCCGAACGACCGATGTTCTGTTTAAGCTTGTTGATGCTCTCTTGTGATCCGTCATAGGAATCCGGCATGACAGGACCGCCCTTGAAGCCCTCCTCGGTAACCTCGTCCCATCGGACCGCCGGCATCCAGATTGATTTCATCCAGGGACGGTCAATTCCTGGGGTCAGAAAAAGCTCATCATTAACCTGTTTCAAAACTTCCAGATACTCCGGATCAAAAATGTCTCCCTTGGGATTTTCCACTACCACCCGGATCGAGTTGCCAAGTCCCCGTAATTCGCTTTTGTACTTCAGATAATTTTTGATGTAGGGGTGGTTTTGGGGGATCATCTTTTCAAAACTGGCATTAAAGACAAGCTTGGTTGCCTGAAAGGACAAAACCAGTGTTATCAGCGCGCAGACAATCATGAATGGGAACCGGTGATTAAATACCAGTCTCTCCAGAAGGTTGCCGGAATTCTGGTCGAAATCTTTCAGATCTCTTACAACCGGCATTTTATCAATTTTATCTATTCCAACAGACATGGTTGTTCTCCGTAAACGAAAATTATTTCAGAACCTGCACTTGCACACCACGGAGTCCTGCAATTGCCACAGTATCCTTGCCGATAGCGGCGACAGAGGTGGCAAATACCGGATGATCGATCTTGGCTAGCGTGAAACTCGTGCCGTTGTCGCTGCTTACCAGCAGGTCGCCGTTCTGGCTGACCAGAATAATGCGTCCGTCTTCTAAAACGGTTGCCCCTGTTAGACCGGATTGGACACCGGTCTCGGTTTTCTGCCAGGCAACGCCGCCATTGCGGCTGACAAAGACGCTGCCGCGCAGACCAAAAGCGATCACAACGCCGGGTTTGCCGGTAATGCCGAAGAAAGTGCCGTTGTACGGGGTTTTCATGGCAGCAAAGCGGCCACTTTTACGATCGAGCTTCAGCACCAATCCCTGTTCTCCGCTGATATAAATATCCTGGCCGACCGGCCTGATCGCATAGAGGTGAAAACGTTTGCTGTTATCGGTCCTGTCAAACCAAGGTTCCCAGGTTTTGCCTCCATCCACCGTGCGGAAGATGAGATTGAATGCTCCTACGATAAAACCTGTAGTCTCATTTTCGAACCAGACATCCAGGAACGGTTTGTCAGGCCCCTGTTCGGTGAAACTTTTAAGATCAGCCATCAGGCCAGCGTCCTCTGTTCCTTTTGGACCGACTTTCGGGACCTCCATCCTTTCGTGACAGCTGGAACAGTTCTTCCACCCTTTATGATGGGCAGCCATAACCTGCGCCGCCGCACGGCCGTCAAACTGCTTTGTCCACGTTTCACCGGCATTGGCGCTATGCAGGACCACCCCGTCATGCCCCACTGCCCACCCCATCTGAGGGGTCGGAAAATTTACGGCCACCAGATCGGAACTAACTGGGACACTGGCCTGAATCCATTTTTTGCCCTGGTCATCCGAATACAGGATATGGCCTCGCTGACCGACGCTTATCAGACGCTTACCGGCAGTGGTAACCCCATTGAGCAGATTCTTAGCGGCCAACGGACTCTCAATTGACGGGGTATCAAGTACATCCTGAAAAACTTGTGTGGCTGCGATGCTGGAGATTGCCAGACCAACGGCAAGCAGCACTATGTTTGCGATCCTGGTGTTCATAACTTCTCCTGGTAAGTTGAGGTGCAGGCAAGCTCTCCCGGCGAAACATACCGCCGGGAGATGACAACAGGCCTTACTTTATCTGACACCACTGCCTGCCAAGGCATCGGATGTCCAATAACGATCTGGAAGTACCGCCTTGTATTTTACACCGCCGGTTTCGGCTACATCGACATCCAGTGTGTATATATTTGAGTTGAAGTCATAGAAACCGTGAGTCATGGAATATGGAGTACTTACGTCATAATTCTGGACCATGTACATGAAGGCGCTGCGGTAGAGTTGACCGCGTCCGTCATACTCATCACTGGCCAGTGCGGTCCAGGAATCCTCATCCAGATAGAATATGCGCTTGCTGTAAATATGGCGTTTACCCGGCTTGACGGTCGCTTCCACCACCCAGACCCGATGAAGTTCCCATCGGACGAAGTCGGGATTGATATGCTTCGGGGTCAGCTTCTGCTCAGCTTTGGAGCCGTACACCAGCTTGTAGTTGTTATATGGAACGTAGATTTCTTTCTTGCCGATCAGCTTGAAGTTGAAACGCTCCATGGAACCGAGAAACAGACACCACTCATCGTAGACCGTTGCCCCGTTGAGCTGTGTATTGGGGGTGTCAAAGTTGATGTCCGGAGCCAGCTTGGTTCGACGCTGACCGGGAAGATACTGCCAGGCCCGTCGACCTTTGCCGGCCATGTCGAGCGAGTCGAGCACCAGAAGCATCTCGCCGTTGTTGCGGGGCGGACCGGTGGCAATGTCACGAAGACGGAAGAACAGATCGGTTTCCTTCTTGGAGTTGTCCCAGTAGGGCCAGTCAAGCAGTTCGTTCAGTTGGTAGGTCATGGTCGGGCGACCGGAGGCGTTGACTACCCAGGAGCGGGGGTTGTGCTCAAAAGAAACCCCGTTGAAGCGCAGGATATGGTTCCACATCGCTTCAAAGCCGTCTTTGGGGATTGGGAAGGGATAGGCGGCATGACTGCCTGTCACCGTCAACCCGTTGTTGGTGGTTTTTGCCGTCGTGGCCTGTTTGATGGTGTTGTCATTTACATACTTGGGGAATGCCGCTGTCCGGTGGGTTTTGTACACATCCATACGAAAGCCCGGATCCCTCTTCAGTAACATTTTCTGCCCTTCGGTAAGTTTGCCGGCGTACTTGGCTTCATTTTTATGATCAATGACGAACTGGGGCTTTTCCCCGGCAAACGGATCAGTCCGCAGCGGCGAGCCCTTCTTGTATCCTGCCGGTGCAGTTGTCAAACCACCGGTATACTCAGGAATGGTCCCATCCTTATTGCCGGCTTTTTCAGCACCGATCGGTGTCAGTGTTGTACCGAGTTTTTTGGCTTCTTCAGTAGATATCGCGCCAAAAACGTTACCCGCACAAGCCAGCATAATAACCATTGTCAGTAATTCTTTTTTTAATCTCATAATTTATACCTCCTAGAATGTGTAGCGGTAGGTGAATGAAAGTGTGCCGCGATCTTTGAGCAGGGAAGGGTCGCCGTTATTGATCAGCCCCAATACCGGATCGACCCGATACTTGCCGAAGAAATCAACATAGGCTATGTCGAATTTGTGCCGGGCAAGATAGTCAACCGAAAAGCCTGCACTCCATGACCCCGAATCTTTCTGCATTATGTTTGTGGGGCTGTTGCCACGCAGTCCCCTGCTGTAGTTGAGCGGCATGCTCAGATCAGCGCCGGGTAACACCTGATACCAGACCGGCACAAAGTTCAGGTCAACCGAAACAAAATCCTTGGTGGCGCGGTTGATCTCGGTATAACTGTTGTAGCCCATGAACGTCCCGTTGGGGTTGTTTGCGTCTATGGTGTCTTTTGTTACTCGTAAATAATTGCCCCAGTTGAATTCAGCGATCCAGGAAGCTGAATCAAAGAGGGGTGTTTTGTTGATAAGTCCCAGGAAGTTCAGGACCGCATGCAGGGTGTCGCCGCGGGCTGTCGAAACATTCCCGCCCTTCGGGAGGCCAGCCGCTGTGACTGCTGCGCCCTGGTTCAGAAGCGGCATGTTGTGACGGTAGGAAAATTCGCCTCCCACGCTGACACCAAGAATCTGCTGGGAATAGCTGATGCCGACGAGGTCGATGTTGTCGGCATAGGCGAAACGCAACTGTCCGTTATCTATGTCGGCATGAGCCTGGGGCATCTTGTCGGAGAAATTACGGTAATAAAGTCCGAAGGTTGTGCCGTTCAGCATTTCGGGATTCCAGCGCAGGCCGATGCCCCAATCACCGACATCCTTGGGACGTATGTCGTTGCCCCTGGTTAAGCCGAAAGCATAATATTGCTGCGATCCAACGCCGCCGTTAAAGAGGTAGTCATAAGGTGCCATATATGATCCCGCTTCGGGATAGCGGTTGGGCTCCCACTCCAGGAAATACTGCCCCATGACGGTGAGTGTGCTGGTCGGTTGGGCTGTAACACTGATGTTGTTCAGTGGACGAAAGAGTTCTTTTATGCTGGTGTTGGGCACTGCGTAGCCCTTTGCGATATCCAGCGGCGACTGGGCATAGGCAATGCCGTTCAGGCCGGCATTCAGCATCAGGCCCTCTCCCCAGAACTGGGTATTTCGGCCTACTTTGACCTGAATCGGAATTTCAGCGATCTCAAACTTCCCGAAAGCAAACGCGTCCAGCAGTTCACCGTTTGGACCTGCGTTGTAGTCCTTCGTGTAGGAATTAATAGCAATCTTGTTGCCATTTGAATCAATAGCGTTGGATGTTGACATGTCATCTCTGAGATGGTTGTGGTACACTTGGTCATACCAGCCTGCGCCACTCAAGCGGATTCCGAATTTTCTCTGATACGAAATGTCCATCTCGGACAGCAGGTCCACCCGGCTTGCCACGAACCCTGTCTTGAAATTACGTTCACCATCATCAAGGTCCGGATTGGCAAGGACGTTCTCGTCAGCTTTGCCGATTCGGTATCCAAGATTGTAGCGGATGGAGTTATCCCAGTTGATCTTGATGTCCTCGTTTCCAGTCTTGACCTCAAATGCATCAGCATTGCTGCATACACCGAGAAAGGCCGCAATTGCCAAAACGTACAAACCTGCTGTGCCTGTTCTAACTCCTGCTTCTTTCGACATCCTGAAAACATGATTTCCCATATCGCCTCCTTTTTGTTTGACCCTCGCTACGCAGTCTTAAAGTTGTAGTTCAGCTGGACTGGTCCTCAGTATTTTGTCTTGCAGTAACGATGTTCCATAATAAATTGAGTTGAGAAATCGTATTTAATGTAACTGCGAATCGGCTACGGCTATTGCTATACAAACACCGTTCCAATACTGCGTTTTTTAGAATTTTATTTTTAATCAGGAATTAAACCATAATATTAGCTGGTTACAGATCTTGATTAACTGAGTCGAATTGCAGCCAGATTATTTCACATTTAATTAACTATTACTGGGACATCAATGTCTCTATTGAATAAAACAAGAGAGACATTGATGACTCATATCAAATATGTTTAAGTTGAGAAAATGCAGGTTTTGTTGAGGGTTCCCGGAAAGGATGGTGGGCAAACCTGATGAATCCGGGATTGCAAGACTAGATAAGTCGTTTGTATTGTGGACTGGTTGTTAATCAGGACGGAAACTTTCATCCATCAAATCCCATTATGTATGAATCGGGATTGATTTAATTAAGTGAGACATTTTTTACTCATTCATGAAAAACCAGGAAAAACTAACGACTTAGTTATCTCGAAAAGAAGAAGGATCGATGTCCCAGGTATGCAGGAGTCGATGGATGTGTCGACGATTTATGCCGGCATAATCCGCTACTTTGGTGATATTTCCATGAAAGTGTTTCAAGAGCGACATGAAATAATTGCGGCCGGTTTCCTTGAAAACCTGATCTTTGAACTCGTGGAAGTTTTGGGTGGGTAGCGTTAAATCAGGCGCTTGCAGACTTTTAGGCAGATGTATTACATCCAGGATTTCAGGATTATTAAAAGTCATAATCTGTTCCAAAAGGTTAACCATTTCGCGAATATTCCCAGGCCATTTATAGTCACAGAAAACTTTTATTGCGGCCGGAGTTGTCGATGTTATTTTGCGGTTAAGTTTTCGATTCAAGCGAGTCAGATAACACTGAATTAACAGAGGTATATCCTCAACCCTGTCGCGCAGAGGAGGAAGGTGTATCTCAATCACTTTGAGCCTGTAATAGAGATCCTCCCGAAACAGACCCTGTTCAACCTCGATACTGAGATTGCGGTTCGTGGCCGCCAGAATCCTGGCATGTGCCTGTCGCCGGCGAGTCTCGCCAACCCGCACAAAGGTCTTTTCCTCTAGTACGCGCAACAGCTTTTTTTGAGCCATAATAGGAATCTCGCCGATTTCATCGAGAAAGGCGGTTCCATAATCTGCTGCCTCAATATGTCCGGCCCTGTCCTTATGGGCGCCGGTATAGGCTCCTTTGGCATGACCAAAAAGTTCACTTTCGATAAGTGTGTCCGGAATTGTTGCGCAGTCAACAGTAATAAAAGGTTTCTCGTGACGATTCCCGGCAGCATGGATAGCATGGGCTATAACTTCTTTGCCCGTTCCGCTTTCACCGGTAATCAGCACCGTGGAATCGGTGTTGGCTACCGCCTCTACAGCATCAAGGACCTTGCGGATCGCTGGACTTTTACCGACTATTCCATCAAATTCGCCGACACGACCGGTTGCCTCTGCAAGCACGCTGAAGCGTCTTTTTTGCTCGAGATGATCCAGCGCTTTCTGCAGAGTCAGTTCTACAACGTCCAGATCGAATGGCTTTGTCAGATAACTATATACACCCGAACGCATGGCCTGAACCGCACTGTCAATGGTACCAAATGCAGTAAGCACGATGATTGGCAGATCCGGAATAATTTTAAGAGCTTCCTGAGCCAATGTTATACCGTTCATACCCGGCATATTCAGATCGAACATGGCAACATCCGGCTGCCATGGAATTAAGCAAGCCAATGCGTCACTCTGCCTATTCAAACCTTTTACCTCGTAACCCATTGATTCCAGGGCCGAAACAAGAGCCGTCAACAATGGTTGTTCATCATCTACTACCAAAATTCGAGCACCGATCGCCATCGTTATTCTCCTTCTGTTACGGGTATCACGATCTTGAATAGACAGCCTGTTGGTGCCAGATTGCGGGCTTCAATCGTACCGTTGTGATCCTTGACAATGTTATAAACTATTGAAAGCCCCAGTCCAGTACCTTGTCCGAACTCTTTGGTTGTAAAAAACGGTTCAAAGATGTGCGGCAAATGGGAATCGGGAATTCCGGGGCCGTCATCCCGTGTTTCAATTACGCACGACAGTTGGCCATCATCATCGGTTGTGTGATACGTACAAACACGAACCGTGCCATCTTTGTCCAGCGCGTCAAAGGCATTTCTGATAAGGTTCCATATAACCTGCTTCAGTCCGGAGCGGTCTGCATTAACTGTTCGGCTATCTGGGCATAAATCCAGTTCAAGAGTAACTCCACGTGTTGTTGCCTCATAGCGCACAAGGTCTGCGATGTCCTTAACTATTTGATTCAGGTTTACCTGGCATTTGACAGGACTCTGGATCCGAGAGAGGTCAAGAAGATTAAGCAGCTGGGATTGTATTCGCTGTATCTCTTCCATAACAATCTTCATGTTATCCGATACGTCAACAGGTATATCATTCCTGCGGATAATCATCTGGGCGTAGGTCGAAATCGTAGCCAGGGGGTTGTTGACCTCGTGCGCAACTCCGGCGGCTAAGCGACCGATTGCGGTCAGTTTTCGCCCCTGTTCCACAACGGCAATTGCCCTTTGAAGCTCTTTCTTTTTTTCCAGAAGATTGCCGGCCATCGAGTTGAGAGCCTTGGCCAACTGACCGAATTCCGAGGGTGCCTCCGGTATTCTATGGTCGAGATTACCGCTTCCAAGCTCCCGTATTCCTTGTAGAAGCATGCGAAGCCCTTTGGATTGGTGAATAATTACGATAAAAATAATTGCTATGACCCCGACCAGGCCGAATACGATGATATGAATGAAGTTGACGCGCATCTCCATTGTTTCCGATAAAATCTTCTGTGCGCTTTCATTGGCCGGTACAGTGACTTCGTTCTCCGGCACGAGATATACTATTTTCCACCCGAGTGGTTCTACTGTCCCGTGTCCTACAAATGCGCTTAATCCCTCAATTTTGATTCGGGAGATATCCCCTTTTTCATTTTGGATATTTGTCGAAAGATCCCTGATCTCAGGCGATGTAGAGTCGGACAGTTTTTGTCCATGGATAGTCGCTTTTGGATTAAGTCCCAGCGCAGTTAAGGGGATGTTTGCAGATGCTGCGATAATTTCGTTACCGGATAACAACAATGAACTGGAATTTTTCGATAATCTGCTGCCACTTATTTCCCGGAGAATGTTCTCTATAGTGATATCTATTCCGATCGTGGCTTCAAATTTTCCCTTAAGATATACTGGGTAGAGACATGAGATCATCCATTCCCTGCTCAAAGGATCCAGATACGCGGAACTGAAAATCACCTTTTTGTAAGGGTTATGGTATGGGTCTGCAAGGTAGAAAAACGGCCACGAGGTGACTTTTCTGTTCCTGGGCATGGCATTGAAATCGCGCCAGGGGTAGGCGCGGGTAACCCCGTTGAGGTGAACCATCCATGCCAGCACCATTCTTACTTCGCGCTCCGCCAGAGGCTTCATCAGCAGATCCAGGGATTCCGTAGCTGCAATGACAGGATCCTGATCTGAATTATAATGTGGGACATACAGAACAGAATTACCGTCATTGGCTTCGTTTCCGTAGAATCCCTCACCGTTCAGGTTGTAATGGCTGCCGTTTTTATATGAATGCTGGGTGGGCGTTTTGAGGAGTGCTTGTGCATAAGATCCTAGCATATATGTCTCATCCTGAATCCTGGTAAACAGGGATGAGAGCCTGCTGGCTTCCTCTGTAAGAAGGTCTTTCAGGTGTTTTTCCTGGGCCGAGATCAACACGACTCGGGTCACTTCTGCGGTAACGTCCTGAATGGTCTGCAGATGCATTGACGACATGTAGAGCATCAGCGTCATGGGCAGTACCCATATAAGCGAAAAGCCCAGCAGAAGCTTTAAGATCAACCTTGATTTATATCCCATAGCATTATTCACGTAGTAAAATCCCCATCAATACTTATTCACATTTTGTAGAACAACATATCACTCACTTCAGTTGATAGACAAGCCTCATTAAGGGGCAGGGGTGTGAGATGTGAATAAAATTGCGATAATAACTTGAAACGATGGGGCATTAATAAGAATAACAATATTCAATATTGTGAATATAATTATCGGATTATTGTTATTCCACACACTAACAGACGATATATAGTCTGTTAGACGATATATCGTCTGTTAGTGTGTGGCAAACAACTAGGCCGGTAACAACCTGTTTTCATGTGTTATTATCCTCATGTCGCCCCACCAGACCCAATCACCCAAGCCGTTCACAGTACATCCGACTATATATCGTCGCTGTCGCACGTGTCATACCCTGAAGCAAAATACCGTACACTTATATAATTACGTATAATCAGTAAGTTATATATTGATATGTGTACTACAATCATGTGGCATGCAAAATGCAAAACACTATTATATCTGTTTACGCTGTTTGAGTCGGGCAATCTTAAACCACCCGCAACTGTAAAGGGAGCACGAAGGTATGTTTAAAGCGGTGTTTGTGGGGCTCGATATGGGTGCATCCAGGACCAAGGTGGCTGTCATTGATCAGGACGGACAACTGCTCGGTCATGCCGTCAAGAAATCGGGGATCGATTTTTCTGCGACCGCGGCGGCTTGTCTGGATATCTCGCTGGAAATGGCCGGTGCAACCCGCACTGACATTGTAAAGGCGGTCTCCACCGGTTACGGGCGCGCCAATGTGGCGTTTGTCACTGAAACCAGCAAAACCGAAATCGGCTGCCTCGCCAAGGGTTGTTTTCACTATTTTCCAGAGGCCATTACCATCATCGATATCGGTGGCCAGGACAACAAGATCATCAATCTGGACCGTACCGGTCGTCGCAACAACTTCAAAATGAACCGCAAGTGTGCAGCCGGAACCGGCGCTTTTCTGGAAGAAATGGCCAGTCGTCTCGACATTTCACTGGAAGAGATGAACGGTCTTGCCAGCCAGTCTCAAGACATGATCAAACTCGGAAGTTACTGTACGGTTTTCTCTGCCACGGAGGTACTTGAGAGTATCCGCAATGGCAAAAAAGTAACCGATATCGTCAAGGGGCTGTTTTACTCCGTCATCAAGAGAGTACTCGAGATGGACGCGATCAGCGAACGGGTCGTCATGACCGGAGGAGTGGTGGCCCACAACCCTTATATCGTCGAGATGGCCGGTGAGATGATCGGTCGTTCGGTCATGCTGCCACCTTTGCCGCAACTGACCGGTGCAGTCGGTGCCGCACTCTACGCACTTGATGGGAATATGGAACAGACAGGAATTACCGCCAGGGAGAAACCATGACTGAAGAGAAAAAAACTATCCGGAAAAAGATTCAGGCCACCGACCAGATGAACAGGATCATGTCCGATTACTTCTACGGACTGAACGAGGCGGCTACCTCCGGAACTAAAAAGGTGGCCTGGTGCACCAGTGTCGGCCCGGCCGAACTGCTCAGAGCCATGGGTTTCGCAGTGCACTTCCCGGAAAACCACGCTGCCATGCTGGGCGCTACACGCATGTCCACCGATATGATTCCTGCGGCGAACGCCATCGGCTACTCTCCGGACATCTGCTCATACCTTACGGCCGACATCGGCGCTTATTTGAAAGGGGTTACACCGCTGGCAAAAGCCTATCAGGGTATCGAATCCATCCCCAAGCCGGATGTCCTGGTTTACAACACCAACCAGTGCCGGGATGTACAGGACTGGTTTGCCTGGTACGCCAAAAAGTTTGAAGTTCCGATGATCGGTATTACCTCTCCCAAAAACATCAATGAAGTCAGCAATGCCCATATTGACGATGTGACCCTCCAGATTGAGGCGCTGGTCCCGACGCTGGAGTCAATCTCCGGTCAGAAACTGGACATGGCCCGACTGCAGGAGACGGTCTCCCTTTCCCGGCAGTGTACCGAACTCTGGAAAGAGGTTCTTGAGACGGCAGTCGCGACGCCGGCGCCCCTGACTTTTTTTGACGGCACCATCCACATGGGTCCGGCCGTCGTCTTGCGGGGCACACCGGAAGCTGTCGAATATTATCAGGTTCTGCTGGCCGAATTGAAAGAGCGTATTGCCGAAGGGATCGGGGCAGTTGAAGACGAATCCCTGCGTATCTACTGGGACGGCATGCCGGTCTGGGGCCGACTGCGGCAACACTCGGATATGTTCGCCGGCCTCAAGGCCAGCGTTGTGACTTCCACCTACTGTAGCAGCTGGATATTTCAGGCCTTCGACGCGCAGGACCCTTTTCGCAGTATGGCCAAAGCATATCTGGAACTCTTTATTGTCCGCTCCGACGTCTACAAGGAACAATACATCAAGGAGATGCTGGCCAAGTTCCACATCGACGGAATCATCTATCACGATGCCAAAACCTGTCCCTGCAACTCCAACAGTCGCTACGGCATGCCCCAGAGGTTGGAGTCCGAAACCGGCATTCCTAGTCTGGTTATCTCCGGTGACCTGAACGATCTGCGCTGCGTATCCGACGAACAGACCAAAACCAATGTTGAAGCCTTTATTGAACAACTTGAGGAGGGGAAATAAGATGCTGGATTCACTTTTCAAACCGAGAGCCATTGCGATTGTGGGAGCCTCCGTCAAGGAGTTGTCCATCGGCAATGTAATCATCAAAAACCTGCAGACCTACGGCTACACCGGTCCGATTTACCCGATCAACCCCACTGCGCCCGAAGTGCGGGGCATCAAGGCCTATGCATCTCTGGACGAGGTTCCCGGCGAGATTGATCTGGCCCATATCATCATTCCGGCCCCGATGGTTCCCCAGGCAATTATCGAGTGCGGAAAAAAAGGGATCAAGTCCGTCATCATCAACTCGGCCGGATTCAGTGAAATGGGGGAGGAGGGAGATCGCCTCCAGCAGGAATTTCTCGCCAATGCCAAGCAGTACGGTGTCCGGCTTTTCGGACCAAATTGTCAGGGAATCATCAACAGTGATCCAGCGCTTAAGGCCTACTGCAATTTCACTTTCACCTATCCGGAACCAGGCCATGTTTCAGTGGTTGCCTTGAGCGGTGGGGTAGGGGCCCTGATCATGCAAGCCCTTGCCGATCTTGGCATCGGACAACGACTGTACGCCTCCAACGGCAATGCCTGTGATGTCTCAATCCCTGAAATTATCAAATACTATGGCGACGACGAAGAAACCAGAGCGATCGTCCTCTACACCGAAGGTTTTTCAAATCCGCAAGAGTTTCTGGAAGTGGCCCGCGAGGTGGCGGCCAGGAAACCTGTCCTGGCAATGAAAGCCGGACGTACCCTGCAGGGGGCTAAAGCAGCTTCGTCTCACACCGGATCTCTGGCAGGGGTCGATATTGCTACCGAGTTGATTTTTGAGAAAATTGGTATTCTTCCGTTCGAGGATGAAGGTGAAATGGTGCGGGCCGCCATGGCTTTCTCATCCCAGCCGATTCCAACCGGAAACCGGGTCGGGATCATTACCAACACCGGTGGTCCGGCCGTTATTGCCACCGATGTCCTGGTTGCCTGCGGACTGGATGTGCCTAAGCTGTCCGACGCATCAATCGAAAAACTGCGAGCGACCCAGTTCCCGGAAGCTGCAGTAGAAAATCCGATTGACGTCGTGGCAACCGCCGGCGGTCCACAGTTCCGGGCCGCAATGGACGTGCTCCTGGAAGATGAGCAGATCGACAGCATCTTTATCAATTTTGTCACCGCTCCTTTTACGGATACCGACGCGGTTGCCAACGAAATTGTAACAGTCAACCGCCTCGCTAAAAAACCGATAGTTTGCAACTTCATGACCAACCTCAGTCTGGAGCGTTTTCAAAAAACCATGGTGATTCTCAAAGCCGGAAATGTTCCGATTTATGCCAATCCAAGCGATGCCGCCAAGGCCTTGGGCGCCCTCTCCAGTTATGGCCGCCTCAAACAGCGCGATATCGGTCTTCCCGAAACATTCGCCAATGTCGATGCCGCCAAGGCAAGGTCGATCATCGAGCAGGCCCGGAGCGAGGGGCGCACGGTACTCTCCGCCAGTGATGTCTACACTATCTTCGAATCCTACGGTATCCCGGTGGCCGGTTGGGCAGTGACTGCCAATGCAGCCGAGGCCGTTGCCGCTGCCGATCGGATCGGCTATCCGGTGGTCGTTAAAGTCGATTGCACCGAAATAGACCACAAGAGCGACATGGGAGGCGTCGCTGTCAATCTCAAGGATGCTGCTGCGGTTCGTTCGACAGTTGAAGAGATGCAGAGCCGTCTCGGCAGCTTTGGCACACTGAACTTCTTCGTCCAAAAATTCCTGCCGGGTGGCCGCGAACTGATCATCGGCGCCGCAGCAGAACGAGAACTGGGACATCTAGTGATGTTCGGCCTGGGTGGTATCTACGTCGAAGTACTCAAGGATGTGGTCTTCAAGATCGCTCCGGTTACCAAGGTCGAAGCCCTGGAGATGCTGGCCGGAATAAAAACCGCCGCTTTACTTGATGGCGTCCGAGGTGAGCAGGGGGTCAATAAGGAAGCAATCATCAACCTGATCCAGCGCGTTTCCCTGCTGTTAAGCGATCTGCCGATGATCCAGGAAATGGATATGAACCCGATCATGGCCTTTGCTGACTCGGTTTATGCAGTTGATGGAAGGATCAGGATTTAAACTAATCAGCATATGTATCTAAATCTAAAAATATCAGGAGGATCAACCATGTTAAACAAGGCATTTATTCCGTACCGCGGCTACTACAGCACCCCCTTTGCCAAATGGCAGGGCACTCTGGCCAACGAGAATTCGATTGTCCTCGGAGCCGCCACAACTAAACGTTTCCTGGAAAGCAAGGGTTGGGATCCGAAGGCCATCGATTACGTCCTAGTCGGCAGTACTGTCTACCAGCAGGCCTGGTTTTACAGCGGTCCCTGGGCAGCAGCCATGCTGGGTGCCGAGAATTCACCCGGTGTCCTGATCACCCAGGCCTGCTCGACCTCGGCCTTTTCCCTGTATCAAGCCGGTCAAGGCATCGAAACCGGCATGTTTGAAAACAGCTGGTGTCTGCTGACCGACCGCTGTTCCAACGGTCCTCATGCTGTCTGGCCCAACCCGAACGGTCCCGGCGGCAAACCGCTCGCCGAAGACTGGTTCATGGACAATGTCAACAAAGACCCCTGGGCCGGTCAAGCCATGATCCAGACCGCCGAGAACGTCAGCCGCGAAGCCGGCATCACCCGCGAGGAGTGCGATGCCTTGACACTAAGGCGCTACGAGCAGTACCAGGACGCTCTGGCCAATGACCGGGAGTTTCAGAAGCGCTACATGTTCTCCGCCGAAGTACAGATCTCCAAAAAGAAGACCGTTACCCTGGATGCTGATGAAGGGGTTATGCCCACCACCGCCGAAGGATTGGCTGGCCTGCGTCCGGTTCTCCCCGAAGGAGTTCACACCTTCGGGGCTCAGACCTTCCCGGCTGACGGCAACTGCGGGGTGTCCATTACCACTCGCGAACGGGCCAAAGAGATGAGCGCCGATCAGAACATCGAAGTCCAATTGCTCTCCTTCGGTTACGCCCGCACCAAAAAAGCCTACATGGCAGCTGCTGTCGCCCCATCGGCCCAGATGGCCCTGGACAAGGCCGGCATCAAAGTCAGCGATCTGACTGCCGTCAAGACCCACAACCCCTTTGCCGCCAACGACATCGCCATGGCCAAAACCATGGGACTGGATGTCAACAACATGAACAACTATGGTTCCTCCCTGATCTACGGTCATCCCCAAGCCCCAACCGGTGCTCGTCTGATGATCGAAGGGATTGAAGAAGTAGCCATGAAAGGCGGCGGTTACCTGCTCTTTTCCGGCTGCGCCGCCGGAGATACCGCAGCATCGATCGTCATCAAGGTTGGCTAACACCCAAATTCACAAGAAACGGAGCGAAACAGATGGCTTATCAATATATTACACTGAAACAGGAAGAGCGGGTCCTGACCATCAGCCTTAATCGGCCGCCGACCAATCCGCTTAGCAGCGAATTCGGACAGGAGCTGTTACAGGCCTTCAAGGAAGCCGGGCAGATGGATGACGTAACCGTTGTGGTTATCACCAGTGCTCAGGAAAAAGCCTTTATTGCCGGAGCCGACATCAAAGAGATGGCTGCCATGAATCAGGCCGACTCCGAAGCTTTTTCCAAACTGCTGCAGGACGCCAACAACCTTTTAGCCGGCATGAAGAAAGTCGTGATCGCCGCCATCAACGGCCATGCCCTGGGTGGCGGCTGCGAACTGGCACTGGCCTGCGATTATCGCTTCATGGTAGCTGGAAAAGCACTGATCGGCCTGCCGGAGGCTGGTCTGGGCATCGTTCCCGGTGCCGGTGGTACGCAACGCCTGCCACGTCTGATCGGCCTGGCTAAAGCCAGGGATATCCTGCTATGCGGCAAAGTCATGGGTCCGGAAGAAGCTCTGGCCATCGGCCTGATCGACCGGGTCATCGAAGCGGATGGTTTCATGGACGAAGTAATGAAATTTGCCGGCAAGCTTGCTTCAGGGGCCGGTAAGGCACTCGGCTACATCAAGGTTGCCGTCAATGAGGGGATCGAACTCCCCCTGGAGCAGGCCCTGGCTGTGGAACGCGCCTATGGGTTGGAAAATCTGAAGACCCATGACGCCAAAGAAGGTCTGACCGCCTTTGCTGAAAAACGTAAACCGGTCTTTCAGAGTAAATAAGCGAATCTCAACATTTAAATAAAGGAGAAGAAAACATGAACATCGAAGATATCAAAGTCGTAGGAATTGCAGGAGCAGGCAGCATGGGAGCCGGTATTGCCCAGGTTGCAGCACAGGCCGGATTTCAGGTCAAAGTTGTGGACGTCGGTGAAGGTATCTGGGCTAGAGCCGAGAAGACGATTGCCACAAGCCTGGCGCGAATGGTCAAGAAAGAAATTTTCACTGAAGAGCAGATGAAAGAGATTCAGGGACGGATCAGTTTTTCCACCGAGGTAGCCAGTCTTGCTGATGCATCCTTGGTCATCGAAGCGGTCTTTGAGGACATTAACGTCAAGAAAGAGCTGTTCGGAAAATTGGATGCCGTCTGCGGAGATGAGACCATCTATGCCACCAATACCTCCTCCATCGCCATCACGGAAATGGCTGCCCTGGTGAAGCGTCCGGCAAAATTTGTAGGCATGCATTTTTTCAACCCGGTCCCGATGATGAAACTGGTCGAGGTCATTCCTGCCCTGCAGACTGAAGCCGACACTACCGCCTTGGCCCTGGCCTTTGCCAAGAAGATCGGCAAAACCGCCATAACCTGCAAGGACACCCCCGGCTTCGTTGTCAACCGATTGTTCGTTCCATATATCCTGGATGCGGTTCGTCTTCTTGAGGAAGGTGTGGCTTCGGCCGAAGACATTGACACCGCCATGAAGCTCGGTTGCGGCATGCCGATGGGACCGCTCGAATTCCAGGATTTCGCCGGCGTAGATATCGGCTACCATGTCGGCAATATTTTCTATGAGTACATGAAGGAAGCCCGCTTCGCACCGCCCGGCCTGCTGCGCAAGATGGTCAAGGCCGGATATGTCGGGCGCAAGGCCGGCAAAGGTTTCTACGACTATAGCGATAAATAACTTACACTAAACATCCTGATTAAAAAGGTGAGACCATGTCGAACTGGCAAGATCGTTATAAATCCCGGGTGACTACTCCGGATGAGGCCGTTAAATCAATCAAGTCCGGAGATCGGGTATTTCTGACAGGTAACGCCTCGGTGCCGTTGCAGCTTCTGGCTGCGCTGGTAAAACGGGCGCCTGGTCTCAGAGACGTTGAGATTTGTCATCCTCTTGCAATCTGCCCTTCGGATTATGCCGCCCCTGATATGGAAGGGCACCTGCGTGTCAATTCCATGTTTATTAGCGCCAATGTCCGTAAGGCTGTTAACGAGGGACGTGCTGATTTTACGCCCGTGATGCTGTCTGAATTTCCAATGCTGTTTAAAAACGGTCACTTGCCGCTTGACGTGGCTTTCATCCATGTTTCGCCGCCCGACGTGAATGGATTCTGTTCAATGGGTGCGGAATCCGGCCTGACGATTTCAGCAGCTGAAGTCGCTAAGGTTGTCATTGCCCAGGTTAACAAGCAGATGCCCCGGACGCTGGGCGATACGTTAATGCATGTGGACCGCATTCACCACATCGTAGAGGTTGATTGCATGATCAGCGAACATGCCATGGGTGAAGAAGGCAATGCGGATGTTGTCGAAAGGATCGCGGGGCATATTTCCGGCCTGATACCCGATGGAGCAACCATGCAGCTTGGAATCGGCGCTATTCCTGACGCCGTCCTCAAGCACCTGTTTGATAAAAAAGACCTGGGGGTCCACTCGGAGCTGATTTCGGATGGAGTGATAGACCTGGTGGAAGCCGGCGTAGTGAACTGTTCACGTAAGTCCCTTCATCACGGCAAAATCATCTGCGGGTTCCTTCTGGGCACCAGGCGTTTATACAACTGGGTAAGCAATAATCCGCTGGTTGAGCTTCATCGTACTGAGCATGTCAATGATCCGTTTATAGTGGCCCAGAATGACCGGATGGTGGCAATCAACTCAGCACTCGAGGTTGATCTTACCGGTCAGGTATGCGCAGACAGTATCGGGCCCAAAATGTATTCGGCAGTGGGTGGACAGCTGGACTTCATTTATGGCGCATCCCGCTCCAAAGGTGGTGTGCCGATAATCGCTCTGCCAAGCACATCCGAACTGAGAGACGGAACAGTCATAAGTAAAATTGTACCGATGTTGAACCATGGTGCCGGGGTGGTCACTACCCGTAATCATGTCCATTATGTGGTGACAGAGTTTGGCGTGGCTGATCTGTATGGCAAGAGCGTTCGTCAACGTACTCAGTCGCTGATAAATATTGCTCATCCCCAGTTTCGTGATGAGATTACCGCGAAGGCCAAAGAACTTAATTACATGTAACGTAATCCTCTTAGTTTGCGGATTTAAGACGAGAATTGGGGGTAACCATGATTTGGAACACAGTTGAAACGTGCAGTCGCAACGAGATGCAGAGTATTCAACTTGGCCGGCTTCAGAAAACAGTCAGCGATGTCTACGATAACAATGCGGTCTATAAAAAGAAGCTTGATGAAGCGGGTGTCAAACCTTCTGACATCAAATCGCTGGACGACATCAGGCGGCTTCCCTTTACTGTCAAAGATGATCTTCGGGATAATTATCCGTTCAATCTTTTTACCGCAACCAGAGAAGAGATCATAGAATATCACGCCACCTCCGGAACTACTGGAAAACCAATTGTTGTGGGTTATACCAGAACCGACATCGAAACCTGGTCAGAAGTCATGGCCCGCTGCCTGACCAGTTCCGGCATCAGCAATAAAGATGTTCTCCAGAATATCTACGGTTACGGACTTTTTACCGGCGGCATAGGAGCACATTACGGCGGTATCAAAATCGGAGCCGGAGTAATTCCCATATCCGGTGGCAACACCCAGAAGCAGATCATGCTGATGCAGGATTTTGGAACAACCGCCATGACGGTTACCCCCTCATTTCTGATGTATATCCATGAAGTCGGGATTGAAATGGGGATTGATTTTAAAAA
>JBBQCH010000001.1:0-74746 GCA_038318485.1 Geobacterales bacterium | reverse complement strand
AATATATTATCTGGATCAGGAAGTCCTGCTTGGGCGCGGTGTCCTGGCAATCTCGCTCTTTATTTTTGCTCTGCTTCAATTTTGCTGGCATTCGCTATATCTTGTTGGAAATAATCATCCTCGCTTCTCCCAGCGGGTATTGATACTGGGAACTGGAGATCTGGCGGCCCAAATGGGTGAAATTGTCTCATCCTGTAAAAGCCCCTTTATTCTAGCTGGTTATACGTCCTGTGAAAATAAAGATAACACTCATAAAGCCAGCACTGTTACTGTTCCGCATGAATCTATCGTCGGGAATTCCATTGATCTGCTGGCCACCGCCCGGCAGGTGAATGCTGACGTAATTGTAGTAGCTCTTTCAGAAAGGCGTGGACGTTTTCCGCTCAGTGATGTTCTGAGGTGTAAGCTCAACAACATACAAATCATGGATGCCCCCTCAATATACGAACATGTGCAGGGGAAATTGATGCTGGAATCCATTACTCCGAGCTGGTTGATCTTCTCCCATGGTTTTCTCAGAACCGGTCTTTTCAGCTTCGGCAAGCGAACTATTGACATAATTCTTTCTGTAACAGGCCTTCTCCTGACGCTTCCTTTTTTCCCGTTAATAGCTCTGGTTATTAAGCTGGACTCTAAAGGACCTGTTTTTTTCAGGCAGCTACGCGTTGGTAATCGCGAAAAACATTTCATGCTTTATAAATTCAGGTCAATGCGTCAGGATGCAGAACAGGGTTCCGGCGCAGTCTGGGCCCAGATGAATGATCCCAGGGTAACCAGGCTAGGGCGCTTTCTCCGGAATTCCCGCATAGACGAAATTCCTCAACTGATAAATGTATTCAAAGGTGACATGAGTTTTGTGGGACCACGTCCGGAACGTCCGGAGTTTGTAGAAAAACTGAAACAGATAGTTCCATATTATTCCAAGCGGCATTTTATACAGCCAGGGTTGACAGGATGGGCACAGGTTCGTTATCCATATGGAGCATCGGTTGAGGATGCCGTAGAAAAACTGCGATATGACCTGTACTATATCAAAAATATTAGTCCATTTCTGGACACCTTGATATTCTTTGAAACTATCAAGGTTGTTCTTTTTGGTCGCGGAGTCAGATAATTTCAGCATCCATTCTTCTTGATTATTTATTAGAGATTTATATGCTTTGTTAATGATTTGTTGTTTACGTAAAATACCAGGAGCAAATGCCATGAAAACAAGAACAATATTATTAATTGCTTCCATTCTGCTGATTATGCCATTTACATCCCTGGCTGGTGATTATGTCATCGGTGAAGGCGATACGCTTGATATTGCCGTTTGGGGTGTAAAGGAACTGTCGGTTCCGGCAAAAGTCCGCCCGGACGGCAAAATTACTGTACCGGGTCTGGGTGACGTGGCGGCCAGCGGACAAACCCCCACTGCTTTACAGTCTTCGTTGACAGTGAGGCTTAAAGAATTGGTCAAGAATCCAATTGTCACCGTTGCAGTCACGGGAATAACAAACAGCAAAGTCTATATTTTCGGTGGTGGTGTAAAATCAGGAGTGTTTGAACTTCTCCAGCGTTCATCACTGCTGCAGCTGCTCTGTAATATTGGAGAATTGAAATCAGCCGATCTCAAAAAAGCCTACCTGTTAAGGAACGGCAAAAAAATCAAAGAAGACTTTCATGCATTGTTTATTGGTGGAGACACAACTGGTGATATCCAGCTTGAGTCTGGAGATTCGCTTTTCATACCTTTGCTAATGGATAAAAGTGTCTATGTTTTGGGGGCGGTCAATGCTCCCAAGGCCATCGAGTACCGTGATGGAATGAGGGTCATGGAAGCGATACTGGAGTCGGGTGGTTTTACAAGATTTGCCAGTCAGAATGACACCCAGATTCGCAGAAAGGATGCGGGAAAGGATATAACAATACCGGTAAAAGCAAAGGATATTATACAGGGTGCTGACATGGCGCAGAACGTAAAACTTAAGCCGGGCGATTACATCATCATCAAGGAAAGTATCTTTTAGCATCTTGTGATGTATTACTACGCCAGCAATTAATTTGGAGAAACAGATGGCATCCAGCGAATTTGATTACAAAAAATATGTAAATTTGTTCAGCAAGAATAGAGTGCTCTGTATTGTTACCGCACTGGTTATTATGACCATCGTGACGGTGGTGAGTTACCTGCTGCCAAACAAGTATGAAGCCAGCAGCACGGTATTTATCGAGAAAAGCGTTATTTCAGAACTGTTGAAGGGGCTGACATTCACTCCTTCGATTGAAGACAAGATCAAAGTACTGTCGTATGTTCTCAATAGCCGGACTTTGATAGTCAAGGTCTTGGACGAACTGGACCTTAAAAAGGGCACTAATGCCGAAGTGGAAAAACAGATTAAAAATATGCAGGACAACACTCAGATAAAAATCAAGGGTAAGGAAGAGTTGTTTGTCATTTCTTATCAGGACAAATCCCCCAAATTGGCCCGTGATTATGTGAATGCGCTGGTACGACGTTATATAGATGAAAATACATCCACCAAAAGGGAAGAATCCTATGGTGCAATAAAATTTGTTTCAGAACAGTTAGCTAACGTTAGAGAAAAGCTGGATAAATCCGCTGAAGAGGTAAATGCATTTAAACGCGGTTCTGGTTCGATCGCCAACATGGATCCAACGTCGTTGGTAAAGGATATTAACGATTCGCAGCAGCGACTTGATGAGTTGCGGATACGGCGGGCGCATTTGGAGTCGGAACAGGCCAGTTTAAGTAAAGTCAGTTCAGCCCAATCGAATAGGCAGATATTGCAGAGGCGACTGCAGGAACTGCAACTGCAATATACCGATAGCTATCCGGAGATACAGCGGGTAAAGGAAAATATACGGACATTGGATGAGCTGATTAAAAGTGGTCAGGGGATGGCTAAACCGGTGTATTCGGCCGAATATTCGAAAATAGACTCTGAGCTTAATGCACTTCGTCAAGCCGAAACAAATCTCAGCAACCACATTGCCAGGAGTCGTGGTCTGCTGCAAAGTGTTCCTGCCGCAAAGGCGCAACTCGACAACCTGGAACGTGAAAAAAATTCACAAAAAAATCTCTATGAGGCTCTACTTGCCAGACATGGGCAATCTGAAGTTTCTAAACAGATGGAAGTCCAGGATAAATCCACCGTCTTCAGGGTTGTTGATCCGGCCGTAATGCCGTTTAAACCGGCCAGTCCTGACCGTGTAAAAATTATCCTGATGGGTATTCTGGCCGGAATTGGTGGTGGTCTGGGACTTGCTCTGCTGAAGGACCAGATGGATAGTACTGTGAAGAACGTGGATATGGCCAAGCAATTTGGATTCCCGATTTTGTCAGTAATTCCGAGGATTGAAGATCCTCTACAATTATTACAGCAGTCCAGGCGTAACCGTAAACTGTATATTGCTGCCAGTGCTTATTTTTCGCTGATTCTTGCAGTGCTTGTTTCAGAGGTTGCTGGAATCACTATGATATCAAAGATTGTCAGTCAATTGACCAGCTAAAAAAATTTGCGTTCAATAAATATTATACTAGATCCTACAGGGTGAATAAATGAGCAGAATTGAAAGAGCTTTGGAAAAAGCTGCACAAATGCGGTACGACGCCCCGGTTGCCGTTGCAGTGGAAAAACCGCGGATGGAAAGTGCAACTGTTGTAAAACAGTACGCATCCCGGACTATTACGATCAATACCGACAATCGCCTGTTGCCGACAATAGCGGATCCACATTCTGCCGTTTCCGAACAATACCGCAAACTGAAAAGCAGTCTGGTGCGTCTGACAAACGAAGCCAAATTTCGTAACCTGTTGATGGTAACCAGCGCAATCCCTGGGGAGGGCAAAAGCGTGACCGCCGCCAATCTTGCCATATCTATGGCCCAGGAATATGACCTGACGGTTCTATTGATTGATGCCGATTTGCGTCGCCCCAGCATACACAGTTACCTGGGTTTTGAACAGTCCATAGGTCTGTCAGACTGTTTGCAGGATGGCACTGACATCGGTGAGGCCATCATTAGAACTGATCTAGGCAAGCTATCGGTGATTTCGGCTGGTCGGCAGGTTGAAAAACCGCTGGAGCTGTTCGCGTCAAAAAAAATGCAGGAACTGATGGCCGAGATCAAGCATCGTTATAATGACCGCTATGTGATCATTGACACCCCGCCTTTGCTGCCTTTCGCAGAGACGCGTTCACTGGCCCAGATAGTAGACGGCGTCGTGTTAGTGATCCAAGAAGGTATTACACCTCAGGAAAGTGTCCTGAAGGCCAAGGAACTTCTTAAAGGCTGCCCGATTTTGGGTGTGGTGCTCAATGAATCGACATCGGCAGATTCCGATAGCTCTCATTACAGCAGATATTATAAGAGATAAAGCAGACCCGTGACGTATTCATCCGGAGCTTAAGTTATGTACCGTTCGTTCTACAACTTAAAATGCAAGCCGTTTGACCTGATTCCGAATCCGGAATTCATGTTTCTCAGCAAAACCCATAAAAAGGCCATAACTTATCTTGATTACGGCATTCGTGAACGGGTCGGTTTTATACTCCTGACCGGTGAAGTCGGCTCAGGCAAGACCACCATCATCAGGGAGCTGATCAACAAGCATCTTGAACGGGTTATATTGGCCAAGGTTTTTAATACCAATGTCAACTTTGAACAGCTGCTGTCGATGATCAATGACGATTTTGACCTGCCGGTTCAGGGCAAGGACAAGATAGAGCTTTTGAGGGATCTCAACCATTTTCTGGTCGATCAGTACGCTAAAGGCAATCAGCCACTGCTGATCATTGACGAAGCTCAGAACCTGACCCTGGAGACTCTTGAAGAGATCCGCATGCTTTCGAATCTGGAAACATCCGACTCCAAACTGCTGCAGATTATCCTGGTTGGGCAGCCGGAGTTGCGTAAGCTTCTGACCAAACCGGAACTGCGCCAGTTGAGGCAGCGCATCAGCATTCAGTGCAATCTCCAACCGCTCAACCGTCAGGAAGTTGAGGAATACATCCTTCATCGACTGCAGGTGGCCGGAAACCGGGATGCCCTTCACTTTACCCCGCAAGCCCTGGATCTGATCTTTAAATACTGCAGCGGGATCCCCAGATTGATAAACATTATCTGTGATTTTATATTATTGGCGTCTTTTGCGGAAGAGGCGCGGGAAGTCAATGAAGATCTGGTCCGTGATATCGTCGGCGATCTCGATTTCGACAATATCGATTGGACACAGGAACAAAAACTGATTGCTGGTGAGGCAGCCGTTACAAATGCGGATGTTTCCACTCCGGGATCATACTGGTCTGAAAAACTGATCGATTATATTTCCGGCAGATTGAGCCAACATATCAAGGAATCTGAAAAAAATGCCATGACGGTTGTCCAGGTCCCACTTAATAAATTAAACGACCGTCTGGAGCAGATTCAGGACTCTTTTACGCTCCAGCTTAACCGAACCAATGCCGACCTTGCCGGATTAAGCAAAAAAATAGAGGAGCAGCCATTCAAACGGCAATTTATTCAGGAACAGCCTGATGATAATCTGCCAAAGCCCGGGCTGATAAGGAGAATTTTCGGATGATGCTCTTCAACGGTAAAACAGGCAGTGGAAAAGTGTCTCCAATTGATGCTGCCAAAATGCTAAGATTATCGTTCTGTGGGGTTGCAGTGCTCACGGTACAGCTTGCAACTGAAAAGTCCCAAGCTGCCGATTTCAGCATAAAACCCTCACTGGCTGTCAGTGAAGAATATACCGACAATGTCTTCGAGAATAACCTCAACAAAAGATCCGACTACATCACCAGGGCACAACCTGGTCTGGCTTTTAAATACAACGCGCCCCTCTGGGACTGGGACCTTAGCTATGCTTTTGATTACCGCCATTACGCCCGCGGTAGCCGAAAGGACGACACAACCCACAACATAAACGGCAAGGGGCTTGTCAAGCTGATTGACGAAGTTCTGTTTCTGGAACTGAGCGATAACTACAAGCGCGTTTCCCTTGATGTGACCCGAGACACGACCAGTGAGAGTCTTTATTCCAACCAGTCCGATCAGAATATTGGAATTGTTTCCCCTTATCTGGTGCTGCATCCCACCACCAGATTGACCCTGAAGACCGGGTACCGCTATATCAATACCTGGTACAAATCTTCTGAAGCGATATCCAAACAAGATCATATTGGCTTTATCAACAGCTCCTACGAGCTGACCCCCAAGTTTTTTCTAACTACCGACTATACCTTTACCCGCGAGATCCCTGAAAACAACCTCAGCTTTTACCGGCACGAGGCTTATATCGGCCCACGCTACGAATATGCCGAAAAGTCCTTCATCTACGCTCAGGGCGGTTTCATCACCACCGATTACGACAATGGAATGTACTTATTTAATCCCTCATGGAATGCCGGCATAACCCACACTTTTGACAAGATAACCGCAAATCTCTCTACCGGCATGAAGTATTCAGACGATCCGCTGGGGGGCTCGACTCTGGAGACGAGTTACGCTGCCAGTCTAGCGAAAAGCTTCAATCGGGGTACAGTAACCCTGCAAGGTTCATATACCGAGTTTTCAGACGCAATCAGTGACAAGTTAAAGACTAAACGCTATTCAGGCGGAATCAACAGCAGTTATGAACTTGTGCAGGATCTGCGCGGCACGCTGGGATTCACCTATGAGAACTACCGGGATTTGCTGGTTGATGGCACGACCAACAAATATTATGTGAATTGCGGTCTGAACTATTCGTTTGGAAAAGATCTGTCCGCCGGACTGACATACAAATATATTAACTACTCTTCCGCAGAGATCGCCACTGACAATTACCGCGTCAACCGTGTGATACTGGAAGTGAAGAAGGTGTTTTAGCGGATGCTAAACGCCCTGACAGTCGACGTTGAAGATTATTTCCAGGTAAATGCCTTTGCCAAAGTGGTGCGTCAGGATGACTGGGGCAGCTATCCTTTACGGGTTGGTGACAACACACTGCGGGTGCTCGATCTTTTTGACGAGTTCAACGTCAAGGCAACTTTTTTTATATTGGGCTGGGTGGCTGAAAGTTTGCCCAGAGTTACGCAGGAAATTCACCGCAGAGGCCATGAGATCGCATGCCATGGCTATGGACATCAATTGATTTTTGAAATCGGTCAGGACGCTTTTCGCCAGGATATCCGCCGCAGCAAAACCATCCTGGAAGACCAGTGCGGCGAAGCGGTCCAAGGCTACCGGGCCCCCAGTTACTCGATCACCAAACAGTCCCTCTGGGCATTGGATATTCTGGTTGAGGAAGGCTTTAGCTACGATTCCAGCATTTTCCCGGTTTTGCATGACACTTACGGTATCCCTGATGCGCCCCGTTTCCCGCATGTCATCACACGACCATCAGGAACGATCCGCGAGTTTCCGCTGACCACCCTGCCGCTGCGATGGGGGGACAGAGAATATCGCCTTCCAATTGCCGGAGGCGGTTACCTGCGGCTGCTTCCTGCGGAATTGATCCGGCGGGGGATTGCAAAGATAAATCGAATGGAAAATCAGCCTGCGGTACTCTACTTCCATCCATGGGAGATAGATCCTGGTCAGCCGCGTATCAAGGCCGGGCTGAAATCAAGTTTCAGGCATTATTTAAATCTTCGGCACACAGAGGCAAAACTGAGACATCTGATGAGGAACGTGAAGTTCGGAACAATGGAAAAGCTGCTTTCTTCATCTGCACTTCCATCTGTGAATTGGGCATAAACCGATGCACGTACTCATTGTCGATGAAGAAGTCCCATTTCCGCTCAACACTGGCAAACGTCTCAGAAGTTATAATCTCCTTCAGAGACTCCAGAAACAGCACAAGATTACTTATGTCTGCTATGGAACCGGCAACGAAATTTTGCCGCACTGCCCTAATGTTGCCTTTAAGATTTTACCAAGCCCGATCATTGAACAGCACGGGGCTATTTTCTATTCAGCACTTTTAAAAAATATACTGTCTCCCTTGCCGTATGTGGTTGCGCGGCACCATTCACACTTGATGAGTCAAACCGTACAGTCTCTTATCTCAAAAGGTGATATAGATCTGATTCACTGTGAATGGACGCCATACACGGAAAATATCCGCGATCAGCTGGTTTCGGTTCCTTCCGTTCTGTCTGCTCATAATGTTGAGGCTCAGATATGGGAGCGCTACTTCGAGACCGAAACCAATCTGCTCAAGAAGTTGTATATCTATCCTCAAATGAAGAAAATGCAATCTTATGAACGGTACGCAAGCCAGATCTACAGCCAGGTTGCTGTCGTTTCTGATCCGGACAAACAGGCTTTTGTGCAGGATTACGCTTGTTCCCATGTGAGCGTAGTCCCAAATGGTGTCGATGAACAGTATTTCACTCCGATGACTGTCCCCATCAAACCCCACAGCATGGTATTCACCGGTTCCATGGACTGGAGACCAAACCAGGACGGCGTCAGATATTTCATTGAAGACATATTCCCACGCATCATAAAATCTTTGCCAGATGCCACTTTTACGGTAGTAGGCCGCAAACCTCCCCAATGGCTGGTTGATCTGGGAAAAAATGCGGCGGGGGTAATCATTACCGGAACAGTGGACGATGTGCGCCCCTATATAGGTGAAAGTTCGTTGTATGTGGTGCCCCTGCGGGTTGGTGGCGGGTCTCGGCTGAAGATACTGGAAGCGCTGGCCATGCAAAAGCCTGTTCTTTCCACGACAGTCGGAGCAGAAGGACTCGACGTGTGCGACGTTGAGCACCTGATTCTGAGAGATGATCCTGAATTGTTTGCCAACACGGCCATAGACATGCTCACACAGCCTAAGCACTTTGAGTATTTGGGTCTTGCCGGCAGAGAACTGATCATGCAGCAGTACACCTGGGATGCCATTGCCCTCGAAATGGAGAGCGTCTGGCAGAAAGCGGTTAGAGGACATCATGCCTGAACCGATCACCCTGCTGCACCTGAGAATCAGCAATTTCATTGGCGGACCGGAAAAGCAGATCCTCGAACATTTCATGCGTCTGGACCCGAAACGGTTCCGGCCCCTGCTTTGTTGTTTCAGGGAAAACGGGCAGGACGATCCCATGCAGGCAGAGGCGCACAAACTCGGCATCACCTGCCGCACCATTGATACACATTCGTCCTTCGACCTGCGCACCATCGGTCAATTGAGGCGGATTCTCCGTGAAGACAAGGTTGATATCCTCTGTTCCCATGGCTACAAACCAAACGTACTGGGCAGACTGGCCTCCTGGTTTGCCGGAGTTCCGGCAATTGCAATCTCGCGTGGATGGACGGCGGAAACCCCCAAGATCAGGCTTTATGAAAAGCTGGACAAGTTTTTTCTGCGCCTGTCCGACCATGTAGTGGCTGTCTCACACGGCCAGCGCGACAAGATTCTTGATCTGGGAGTAAAGCCTGGAAAGGTTTCAGTGATTCACAATGCCATCAACCTGGACGAGATTCCCGCTGCAGGTCCCCGCTTTCTGCGCCAACAGCTGGGATTGCCTGGTGACGCCATTATCGTCGCTTCAGCCGGGCGGCTCAGCCCGGAGAAGAACTATGCCGCCATGATCGAGGCGGCTGCCGGGGTTATCAGACAGAACCCAAAGATATATTTCGTGGTTTTCGGAGAAGGCTTTCTTCGTTCCGAACTTGAAGGTAAAATAGCAGCAGTTGGACTAGGCGGCCACTTCTTGCTGCCCGGTTTCAGAAACGACCTGCAGACGGTACTGTACGAAATCGACATCTTCATGCTGCCATCCTTCACTGAAGGGCTCCCCAATGTTGTCCTGGAAGCCTTTGCCTCGCATAAACCGGTGGTGGCAACCAGGGTAGGTGGAACACCTGAAGTTGTACAGGATAGGGCCTCTGGATTTCTGACTCGGCCTGAAGAGCATGAGTTGATGGCCAGTTATGTGCTTACCCTCGCAGGTGATCCCATGTTGCGCGACAAGATGGGGCAAGCTGGTCACCAGTACGCCCGCGAGGAGTTCGGTTTTGAAAAACAAACCGAATTGTACGAACGGCTTTATTGCAGCGTCACTGGGTCTCGGGAAAGCTGAGCATGGTTCCTTTCCTGACCATAGTCATGCCAGTGCGTAATGAAGCTCGATTTATTAGCGATACGCTAGCTCAACTTTTGTCGCAAGAGTATCCGGTGGATCGTTATGAGATTCTTGTTTGCGATGGTATTTCCGATGACGCTACCCGAACAATAGTTACTGAGATGGCACAGCAGTATTCACAGATCCGTCTGCTGGACAACCCTGCCCACCTCTCTAGCGCTGGGCGCAATGTGGGCTTCAGAAACGGTCGGGGAGATTATTTTCTGGTGGTTGATGGTCACTGCTTTATTCCGTCCTACAAACTGCTTCGCAATGTGGCCGACTGTTTCGAAAAAAGTGGCGCCGATTGCCTGGGGCGACCACAACCGCTGGATCCGCCTGGCTTGACACCGTTTCAGAAGGCGGTTGCCCTGGCTCGCGGCTCCCGCTTGGGACATGGCGGCGATTCAATGATCTATGGAGAATACGAAGGATTCGCCAGCCCGGTCAGCAATGGGGCGGCTTATAAGCGCGAGGTCTTTGAAAAAGTCGGCTATGTTGATGAAGCATTCGATGCTGCCGAAGATGTGGAGTTCAACTATCGAGTGGAAAAAGCCGGGCTTTCCTGCTACACAAGCCCACTCTTGACGGTGCGCTACTATCCGCGCGAGAGCCTGAACGGGCTGTTTCGGCAGATGCAGCGCTACGGTATGGGGCGCTACCGCTTCATCAGGAAACACCGCGAGGCTCTGTCGGTCAATCAACTGGTACCGGCTGGGTTTGTGTTTGGCCTGCTGTTACTGGCGGTAGGCGGAGTCGCTTCGTTGCTAAGTGGTCCAGCAACTCAGCGATTTAGTGACTCCATGACTGCTTTGTTCTGCGCGGTCTACGTTCTGTACACGCTGATTGTAATGGTCGAATCGGTTCGCATTGCAGCCCGTAACGGTTGGGGATATCTGCAGCACCTGCCGTTGATATTTTTCACGGTTCATTTTGGTTTGGGATGGGGATTTATACGGCAGTCGCTTAGTCGCTAACTGACAGAGCAATTCCTATAATTTGTGACTGTTTATCCGAAACTTACTTTATGATCAAAATCGCCTTTATAATAGATACCATCGAATCCCCGACTGCCGGCACGGAGAAGCAACTGTTGCTGCTGATCAAGCAGCTGGACCGGAGCAGGTTTGAGCCGTATCTGTGCGTGTTGAGAGTTTCGGAATGGCTGCGTCAAAACTTCCGGGAGTGCGAAATGATTGATGTAGGCGTGCCCTCCTTTGCCAAGCCATCCAGTTATTTCAATATCCTAAAATTTACAGGGTTTCTGAAAAAACAGAAGATTGACATCGTTCAGACGCACTTTGTGGAGGGGAACAAGGTTGGGGTCCTGGCGGGAAAGCTGGCGGGTGTCAGAGCAATTATCTCGACCCGCAGAAATCAGGGCTACTGGCATAACAGACTTGAAATTTTGATATTGAATACTTTAAATAATTGGGTAACACGTTTTCTGGCAAATTCGGAAAATACCAGGCAATGGGCTGCAAAGACTGAAGGCATTGAACTAGGCAGGATTGATGTTATTCATAACGGTCTTGAGATAGAGCGCTATTGCAAGGGATCAGAAAATCAGCGATTGGCATTCAGAAAGACACTAGGTTTTCCTGAGGATGCCATTATTGTTGGAATCATTGCCAATCTGAGGCCTGTCAAGGCGATTGATGTATTTATCAGAGCAGCCAAGATCGTATCAGAGCGCTTTACCCGTACCCGTTTCGTTGTGGTCGGAGAGGGACCGGAAAGGGAACCCCTGGAACAGCTTACCGCTGATATGGGAATAGCGCCGCGGGTCTGCTTCCTGGGCAAGCGCCTTGATATTACGGAAATACTGGGCTGCATCGATATGGGAATACTCTCGTCAAACTCGGAGAGCTTTTCAAATTCGATTGTCGAGTATATGGCCGCTGGTCTGCCGGTTGTCTGCACGAATGTTGGCGGGGCCAGGGAGGCTGTAGAGGATGGCATAAACGGCTTCGTAGTCCAGCCGGGAGATTATGTCGCAATGGCTGACAGAATAGTTTCAATCCTGACATCAGAAAATTTGGCATTGTTGGGAAATAACAGCAGGACAAAGGCAGGGGGTCTCTTTTCTCTTCCTGCAATCCTGCAGCGATATGAACAGTTTTATGAAGGAGTGGTCAAACTATGAAACAACTGCTTCAAAAACTGATTTTTGCTGTGTGCCTGGTTCTCACAGCACCGCTCTATCTTTTATATAAAATTACCCGTTCCAAAGACCTGTTTGCCGGGCAAGGCCAGTTGCTTGCACTGGTACCGGGTAAAATTGGTAGTTATCTACGAGTGGCCTATTACAGCATGACATTGGAGCGATGTCCAAGAAATGGCTATATTGGTTTTGGCACCTTCTTTGCCCATCCGGAAGTGGAACTGGGGGGAGGTTACTATATCGGTGCATATAACATTATCGGAATGGCAAAGATCGGTGATCATGCCACCATTGCAAGTCATGTTTCCATCTTGAGTGGAAAGAATCAGCATGGATACAAAGAGATAGGTAAACCGATTCAGGAACAAGCTGGAGTATTCAGGAAGATAACTATCGGAGAAAACTGCTGGATCGGGAACAATGCCGTCATTATGGCTAATCTCGGAGTACAGAATGTGGTGGCAGCGGGAAGTGTTGTGACGGTTGGAACAAACGATTATGAGATTCTGGCCGGAAACCCTGCCAAGGTAATAAAGAATATTCTGGGAAAAGAAATAAAAAATACCGAAAATCCTGAGAAATCATGCAGTCACCCGAATTGACACAATTTGAAATAAAATCAGATACCGCTAAGCCAATCTCAGCATTAATGATTATGGTATGTATCTACATTTTCCTTGTGATTGAACGACCCTGGGAATCCATCCGATACCTGGAAGGCATACAAATAGAGCGAATATTTGCCATTGCACTTATTATCGTTGCCTTTTTGAAAAACAGATTAAAAATTGTCAGTTCGCCAACAAATAAATGGATCTATAGCTTACTCCTTTTACATTTTGCTTTAGCTCCCTTTGCATATATTACTTCCTACGCCGTCGACCAGGGCATTGAATACGCCAAAATGGTGGTGCTGTACGTTCTAATACTTTCCTGCTGTGATGATGAGGCGGATTTTCGTCTGATAGTAAAAGCATTTGTTATCGCCATGGGGATCTACGTGCTTCACTCCTTTAGAGAATATCTGAACGGTCGGATGGTTTACCGCATGGGCATCGTCAGAATGATCGGTGTAGGAGACACAGCCAGTGACCCTAATTCGTTCGCAGCCAGCATCGTGCTTTCACTCCCGTTTGTCTGGGTTGTATTCAAGGCTGAAGCCAACAAATGGATGCGTCGGGCATTTGTCGTCTACGGATTGTTAAGTGTGTTGTGCATAGTCCTTACCGGTTCCCGTTCCGGCATGCTGGCTTTGTTGCTATTGGTGCTGTTGATGCTTTTAACGCAAAAAGGTGCCCGCCGCTGGAAACTTGCCGCCCTGGCGGGAGTCACCATCATGATAGTCTGGTCTTTCATGCCCCAGAACAAGCAGGAGCGGATACGCTCGGTGTGGGATGATGACGCAGGGCCTGCCAATGCCCATGAATCGACCCATGGACGTTCTCTCGGCTATCACGCGGGGATGAATATGTTTTCGGAACACCCATTTACAGGTGTTGGCGCGGGGGGCAAAAACTTTATTGCTTACCGCAGGTTACGGTTGGATGGCATACCGGAACAGGCCCATAATCTGATCGGTGAAGTTCTGGGTGAATTCGGTCTACCCGGCGCAATTGCCTTTGTCGGCCTTATCATCAGTACCCTGCGGCTGTTATGGAAAACTCGCCGGCTTGAGAGGGAGCGTGATGGCGTGGGTTCTTATCTTCACCGCTTCTCGGGAGCCGGGTTGGTAACAGTAATATTGCTCGTTTTTCTGGGTTTTGGAGGACACAACTTTTATCGCCCCCTGTGGCTGTGGCTTGCCGCGTGGGCCAGTCTCGTATATAAGTTTTCCTTGGACGTTGGCCGTCAACGACAACTGGATCAGGAATCGGGTCAGGCTTAATCCGGGTGAATACGATTTTTTAAGTTTTGAAACAATGTTTAACATCATCATAATAGTTTCGGTGCATGTTAGTGATTTCACAGATTTTGATAATGAGGTGCTGGATTGATTAATGTATTAAAAAATATATATGATTACCGTGAATTGATGATGGCACTGGCATGGAAAAGCATCATCGTCCGTTACAAACAGTCTTACTTGGGAATTGCCTGGGCGGTAATCAAACCAATAATCATGACCATGATTTTTATGCTTGTCAGGAGCTTTGTGGGCATTGAAACAGGGGACACTCCCTATCCTGTTCTTACTTTTGCCGCGCTCATGCCGTGGATATTTTTTCAGGAGACAACGTCGGATGGTGTTGCAAGTGTCGTTAATAATTCGACCTTGATACGCAAGATCTATTTCCCGAGAGTAATCCTGCCAATCACTGCCGCCATGACCAAGCTCATGGACCTAGGGATTAATTTCTTAATCCTGGCCGCCATGATGACGTTTTACCAGATCGTACCTTCGATACATATTCTTTGGGTGCCGTTGATTGTGGTCTATATCATGCTTATCGCGCTCTGCATCAACATGGCCGGTTCCGCCGTCTACGTGTACTACCGCGACGTGGGCGCAGCACTCCCAGCGTTGTTGTCGCTACTCATGTATGCCACACCGGTCATTTACCCGCTTACGCTCGTAGAGAAAACACTTCTGGTAAACAAGGCAGCGGGGGGGTGGAGTGATTTCTTCTTTAATCTCTACACCATGAACCCTCTGGTCGGAGTTATTGACGCTTTTCAGAAGGCCATACTCCAGGGGAAGTCTCCCGACTTTTCGATTGTTTGGCCCGGGGCGCTGGTGATACTAGTTTTGCTGCCGATAAGTTACAAAATCTTTAAGAAGGCCGAAAATTATTTTGCGGACGTGATCTGATGGCAATTATAGAAGTCAATAATCTGACCAAAGAATACCAGCTTGGGCATATGAAAAACCTCAAGCAAACTGTGCTGAACGGCGTTAATCGCCTGTGTGGCAAGCCGGTCGAGAAACACAGTCCATTCAAGGCGCTGGATAACGTTTCATTCAGCATTGAGGAAGGCGAAGTTGTCGGCATCATCGGTACCAACGGCGCGGGCAAGAGCACCATGCTCAAGCACCTGGCGCGCATCAGCACCCCCACTAGCGGTAAGGTATCGGTGCGCGGTTCAGTGGCGCCACTGATAGAAGTCGGAGCAGGATTGAACCCCGAATTGAGTGGACGTGAGAATATCTTCCTGAATGGTGCGATCATGGGGATTCCCAAGAGAGTTCTCAGGGAGAAGTTCGATGAGATCGTTGCCTTTGCTGAATTGGAAGAGTTCATCGATACACCGATCAAGCGTTACAGTTCGGGTATGGCAGTGCGATTGGGTTTCAGTATTGCTACTTCAGTCAACCCGGAAATACTGATTGTAGATGAGGTACTTTCAGTTGGCGACCTGGCGTTTCAGCGCAAATGCTTTGATCGTATGGAAGACCTGATCAAGCTCCAGGGAAAGACGGTATTGATTGTCAGCCACAATATCCGTCAGGTAGAGCGAATCTGCTCACGGGCGATTCTTCTTGATCACGGCACCATACTGATGGACGGAGAACCAGCAAAGGTCTGTAATCTTTTTTACGACCGAAGCAATGAGAAAATTCTGAAAGGTTCCCTAGAAAGCAGAAAGACGCAAGGATCTGTTGAGACATCTGGTGAAATAGATGTTGAGGAAGTGCTGATCTTTCGGGGAGAAAGTTCTCAACCTACCGATGAAGTGGGAATGCATGAACCCATGCGAATCGGCATCCGCTTTACGTCCCATGTGGATGTGCCTTGCCCTGAAATAGTGGTTGGGTTTCACACGACTGATTTTGTCTATATTGCATCCACCAGTAGTGCGGTATTGCCTGACCGGCCTGATATAAAAAAGGGAGAGGGCTATTATGAATGCAAACTCGATGACCTTCAGTTGATGCCTGGAATCTACTGTGTACGGCTTGCGTTTATAGATCAATATCGCAGAATGATGTGGTATGGAGAGAATCAGAAGATATTCAAGGTGGGCACAAACACTATCAATCTAAGCAAAATGCCAGTCGCAGGATTCGTAGATTTCAAATTTAAGTGGTCATTTTAGCATCTTGTAGTTCAATACAAATGAAGGATACGCAAATGCGAATTATTGGAAATAAGAGAATAACATTCGTGCTTGAGGGTATCTTTGGTGTCTACAATTACGGCTGTGAGGCAATTGTGCGTGGAACAGCAGTAATCATCTGGCACTATTGGCCTGATGCACGGATTGTTTACAGGTCGCATCGGGTTGCTGAAGATGCCGTAGCGCTGAAGGACATTAAAGTAGAAGTTTTGCCAGTTCTCATTCAAGAAAAACCTAAATCAATCTTTGAAAGAATTTGGAACAAATTAGTTTCTCAACAAAGAACTAGTGATCCTCGTTACGATTGGGTTAAGCAAGGGGATGTTATCATGTCGATAGGCGGTGACATTCTTACCCTAGCACCCGATCAACGCACTGGTGACGCAACGATTTTTTGGCAGGTGGACCACTGTAGACACATCCAGAGTTATGGGCTACCAGTAATACTTTGGGGGGCTTCTGTTGGGCCATTCGATGAAAATCCTCATGCGTCTCAGGCGTTTACAGAGATACTAAGAAACTTTAGGCTGATCACTATACGAGAAGAAATTAGTGAAAAATATCTGGCACAATTAAAGGTCGTTGGTAACGTACTAAGAGTCGCTGACCCTGCATTTCTTATGGAGCCCATCTCTTCTGTTGAATGTTTAGGGAATATGTTCACGGTGAGCGAACGGCCTACGATTGGAGTTAACCTCAGTCCATTGTCTGCACAATATGAACATGTAGGCCTGGGATTCGATCTGGTAGCTTCTGAACAGTCACAATTATTGAAAAAAATTGCTCTTGATCTCAATGTCAATCTTCTACTAATCCCTCACGTTATTTGCCCATGGTCGCCTGGAGATGATGATTTTAAGCATCTTGAGATGATACACAATCAACTTGCCGCGGATCTTGCTGGGAGGGTTGCACTTCTGCCGGCAGGAATTGGGGCCCAGAAAACTAAAGGTTTTATAGCACAGTGTGATGCACTTATAGCAGCAAGAATGCACTGCGCTGTCGCGGGAGTATCTAGTGCTGTACCAACACTTTTTTTGAGTTACAGCAAGAAAGCATTCGGGATGGCTCGATACGTTTATGGCAATGAAGAATGGGTCATGCCAGTGTCCTCGGACCATGATCAGATATTCCAAACAATAAATAACTTAATGAAAAGACGTGCAGAGGTAAAATCACTTCTGCATAAGCGTCAAGATGAATTCAAACAACAATCTTTGCAGGCTGGTAAATTACTATTTGACCTGATAAACAGAGAATCCTTAATAAATGATTGAAAAATAATACTTATGGCCAATTCAAACAAAACATTTAATGTTATTAGGCAAGTAGTAGATAAGGATTTGTGCTCAGGTTGCGGTGTATGTGCTACCTGTTGCCCGAATAGTTTACTTGCTATGGGCTTAAACATCAAAGGTGATCTCACTTCACGTTGGGCAAGTAAATCTTGTTCTACACCATGTGGTATTTGTCTAAAAGCATGCCCTTTTTCTAGTGGCATCCATGATCCTCGGACATCTTATCCATCATTCCAAGAGTGCTCTGGCGCCACTTTTGACGAAAATATTGGATGGTTTTATAAAACTTACTCTGGTTATTCTCACGAGCACAGAGCAAGCAGCGCTTCAGGCGGCTTATTGACATATACCCTTGAACATTTGCTAATAAGTGGCTCAATTGATCGGGTTGCAGCTGTTTCGTGGGACAACAGAACAAATGATGGAACTTTCGCTTTTAGAGTTTGCAGGTCGGTTGATGAAATACGTCAAAGTTCAGGAAGTTTTTATTATCAAGTTTCGGTAACTGACGTTCTGCAAGAGATAAGGGCCAAAAGTAGTTTGCGGTGGGCTGTTACAGGCGTACCATGCCTCTGCACTGCTTTGCGCAATGCTATTGAGCTGTCACCTGAGTTACAAAAAACTATCCGGTATATCCTGGGGCTTGCATGCGGTATGTATCAAAATAGATTTTACACTGAGTTTCTAGCCATGGAGAGCGGTGTTCCTCTTGAAAAGACATCGTCAGTCTGTTATCGCACAAAATCAACAACTGGTTCGCCAAGCAATTATATTTTTGTAGCAAAGGATCAGAAAGGCCGGACTGGTCGGAGGATAGAATACCTTGACACACCATACCTATTGGGTAGCAATGGCTTCTTTCGCTGCAATGCATGTAATTTCTGTAAGGATGTTTATGCAGAAAATGCTGATGCTTGCTATATGGACGCTTGGCTTAATGAATATATTAATGAACCTAGAGGAACCAATCTTGTAGTTGTTAGAAATCAAGAAATTTCTACATTATTGAAAAATGGCAACGTTTCTGGTGACGTTAAATTTGATGAAATACCTTCTGTGAAAATTGTTGAGAGCCAAGCTTTTCATGTTGAAAGAAAACTTCATTCAATTAAAATTCGAATGGGCATACAACAAGATAATATAGGTAAAAAAACCTATATTTTAAAAACTATCGATTGGAAAATTCAAAAGTACATTCAGAATCAAAGTAAAAATAGATGGCGTATTTTTGGTAAAAGATTTGGAATAAATGTATTTTGGAAAATGTCACGGGATTTACAGCTTCTGATCAAGATTAGAAGTAAATTGAAAAAATATTATGAAGTTAAATGATACTTTCTAAATTGATAATTGCATGACTAAAAGTAATTAAATATCAGAAGTTGGCTTACGCCTCTGGGCCATATATGAAAATATTGTCAAAAATCAACGGTAAACTCAGTGATATAACAGGTGTACCAATCAAGACAGCCGTAATATTTCACTGCTGGGGGCGTTGGCAGTTACCTCAACAATATGAATACGTTAGTTGGCGCACTCGCAATAAAATTGTTGCGACTATCAGACAGTTGCGTAAAAAGACCTCTCAGCCGGTGATCTTGTTTGTCCCGAGCCAGACATGGTTCTCAAGTGGCTTTCAGCGGCCACACCAGATGGCGCGAGCCTTTGCGGATCTGGGCGCTCCCGTCATATTTTGTGAACCTTGGCATTGCAACCCTGCATGGCTTACCGAGGAAACACTCAAGGGCCGCAGGTTTCGCGGCGTAAAAAAACTGCACGAGAATCTATATTTACTTCGCTATCCTGATGCTGATCTTGCCGATCTGATTGCCGATATCAATCCAGAGGGCATTATTATGTTCTGGCCGCATCATGCTCGCTACATAAGCGCTGCAAACAAAAGTTGCATCATTTACGAGATGATAGACGATCATTCACTCGTAGCAGATAGTCAAACCACCAGGTGGCAGAACTGGCATGCCAAGTGGCTGAAAGAGGCAGACATCATGGTCGCTTCGGCAGATGACCTTATGCAGCAGTTATTGCCAGAGCGACCTGATACTTTGCTTCTGCCAAATGGTGTGCGGCTTGAGGACTGGACTTCAACTCAAACAGCCGGCATACCGGAAGACATGCGCGAAGCTGTAAAGGCTCCGGTTGTTGTTGGCTATTACGGTGCGCTTGCGGAATGGTTTGACTGGGATATCTGGATAGGGATGGCATTGAAAAAACCTGAATGGTCTTTTGTTTTGATTGGATACCCATATGACGGAAATATCAAAGCCGCCCAAGAACGGCTTGCTCAATACCCGAACATATACTATCTCGGACCTAAGCCCTATCTTCAGCTTACTGAATATCTTGCTGCTTTCGATGTGGCAACAATCCCATTTGTGATTAATGCCATTACCCATGGCTGCAGTCCGGTCAAATTATTCGAGTACATGGCCGGTGGAAAGCCGATCGTGTGTACGCCGATGCGCGAAACACTCAAGTATCAAAGTATTCTTTTTGCAACTAATGACGACGAGTTTATTTCAAAAATAGAAGAAGCGCTTGTACTTTGCAAAACAGCCGACTATCAAGGTTTACTACTTAAGGAATCAACTGAAAATACCTGGAAGGCGCGGGCTCAATTGTTGATTGACCGGGTGAAGAGCATAAAGAGAGAGAAATATGCAAAAAATGAATGATGGCGGAAAAGTAAGCATTGTACTGCCTGTCTACAACGGCGAGCAATATCTTAAGGGCGCAATGGAGTCCTGCCTTAATCAGACGTATAAAAATATTGAACTAATCATTGTAGACGACTGTTCTACGGACTCTACGCCTGATATCATTAAATCTTTTACCGACGACAGAATTAGATACATTTGCCACGAAAAGAATAAGCGGCTTCCCGGTGCACTAAACACCGGCTTCAAGATCGCCAAAGGGAACTACCTTACCTGGACCTCAGATGACAATGAATATTTTCCGAATGCTATCGAGACAATGCTGCTATGCCTATCAGAGAATCCAGGAACTGATCTAGTTTATGCTGATTATAAAGTAATTGATGTAATTACAGGTGAGTCTTCCACAAGAAGTCTACAAAGCCCACTTGAACTCAAAGAAAACAACGGTATGGGGGCGTGTTTTTTGTACACGCGACGTGTGTACAATATTATTGGGGAGTACAATCCAGCACTTTATTTGGTTGAGGATTATGACTATTGGATAAGAACTGCAAAAGCTTTCAATACCTGCCATTGCAACCAAACCTTGTACCTGTATCGAAATCATCCAAAATCATTGACATTGACAAAATATCAAAAAATATATCTGCTCGATAAAACCTTAAAACACTATCACGGATATCTTTCAGACTCAGATTTGTCTAAATGCTTTGTTATGTGCCATGACGAAATAATATATAAAAGGAGCAGCATCACCAATTGTTTTTCAGTTGCACGTGATTTAGCCAGAACAGTGTCAACTGTTTCTCCTGTGTATAATAGTATGTTTAACAAAATGTTTTGCAAGAGGATATTGTTAACAGTTTTAAAAAAGATTGGCATCGGCGATGGCAGTAAAGGTTAGCATAATAATTCCGTCCTTCAATTCGGAACAGTGGGTCTGTGATGCGGTTGATTCCTGTCTTCGCCAGAGCCATCAGACTTGCGAAATCATTGTTGTGGATGACGGCTCTACCGACAACACACGAGAACTACTGTCGCTGCGGTATGGCGAGATCATAAGGTATATCTTTCAGGAGAACCGTGGTCTCGCCGGAGCCCGCAATACCGGGCTGCGTCATGCTACTGGAGATTATATCCAATTTTTGGATGCTGATGATCTGATTCATCCAGATAAAATTCGCACTCAACTTGAGATGATGGCGCACATGCCATCGCCGTCGGTTACTTACACTGACTATTATCACTGCGATATTAACGATAGCAGCCTCCTTTTTCCCGAACGACACATGACTCCGGAGATGAATCATGCAGATCCGCTTATTGCTATTGCGTCTGATTGGGAAACCAGATTGAGCATACCGGTCCATTGCTATCTGTTTGATGCGACGATTTTCAGACAACATGGGGTCAAATTCGATGAAAGTCTACCAAACCATGAGGATTGGGATTGCTGGATGCAGGTTTTTTCTCTCATACCATCTGTAATGTTCATCCCAGCAAAAATGGCTTATTATTGCTTGCGACCAGATGGAATGTGTAGTGCTTTAAGTAAAATGCGAAAAGGTTTTTTGATGGCAATTAAAAAACAAAAGAAAGTATTTGCTAGCGAATGGAAAATGTCATCGGTTCTTGGCAAAAAGGAACTAGAAATTCGCGAACTTTATCAGAGGCACAATCCACTTTGCAGTATACTAAATCGTTTGCCGTATCCGTGTCGGACCATAGTGCAACGACTTATACCGTGGAGAGTTCAAAGATTCTTTGACTAATAATTTTTGAGGTCTATTTTTTTACCTAACGTTCATGCTGTAGTGTGTAAGAAATAGTTTGTATATTTATTCTTAGTCAATTTATGTCTCTGTAACGGATAAATTACCAAGTTTTTGTACTTATTTGTAAAGAGTGGTCTTTTAAGCTCTGTAAGTAATACTTTTAACGGATTTAGGTGTTGTATGCCGAAAGTTTTTATTATCATATTAAACTGGAAGGGGCTTAGAGATACTCTGGAATGCCTTGAATCGGTTTACCAGCTCGACTACCCCAATTTTGAAGTAATTGTTGTCGATAATTACTCTGGGGATAGTTCCTGTGAAGTTATTTCACGACATTATCCACAATTAAAAATGTTTTCGTTAGAGACTAACCTCGGCTTCACCGGTGGAAACAACGTGGCCATAGAGTGGGCTCTTAAACATGGGGCAGATTATGTGTGGTTACTGAACAATGATACTGAAGTGCATCCTGCAGCACTATCGCAGTGCGTAGCTCGGGCTGAGGCCAATCCGCAGGTCGGTCTGGTGAGTCCGGTTGTTCTCTATTTTGAGGATCAGGAAAGAGCTCAATTTTGTGGCAGTTATGTTAACTGGAAAGACTTTACTTTCGTGTATTCAAAAAAAATAGAGATAATAATGCAATGGCAGGAAGAGCAGTTGGACAATATGTGCCTATGGGGAACTGCTCTTCTTGTTCGCAGGTCTTTAATTGAGAAGATCGGTTATCTTGCAGATGACTATTTCGCCTATTGGGAAGACACAGAATATTCCTTGAGATCGATACGTTCCGGTTTTCTAAACATTCTTTGCACGGAAGCAAAGATTTATCATAAAGTACCTTTACCTGAAACAGTTAAATTTCAAAGAAGACCACATTATTATTATTATATGACTCGGAATAAGATGTTTCTTAATAGTAAATATTTGAGAAGTATCAATAAAATAATAGCTTTTAAAAATATTTTGGAATACACATTTAAAAAATACATTTTCTTGCTTCGTTCCAATGATCATGAAGTAGCAGAAGCATATCTCGACGGGATTTGGAATGCTTTACTAAATAAAGGTGGAGCTTGGTGTAGTAGGTATAGAACTCCACCTGTATTAGTTAAACTTGTTGGTAGCAAAATTGTTTCTCGCTGGATTCTAAAAGATGTCCAATATTAAATATACAGGTTGCATTGATGGTATCTAATAATAAAGTCTCTGTTGTAATTCCCTGTTTCAATCGCATGCATACCATTTCTAAAGCGCTTGATTCGGTACTGAATCAGACATACCAAAATCTTGAGATTATAGTAGTTGACGACGGTTCTACTGATTCGACTCATGAAGTGGTCTCAAAATATAAAACGGTGCTCTACATTCGTCAGAAGAATTCTGGTCCCGCAGCAGCAAGAAACTCGGGGATGAAAGTGAGCTCTGGAAATTTTATTGCATTTCTTGACTCTGATGATGAGTGGTTACCTGAAAAAATTTTAACCCAAATTGCTAAGTTCGAGGCTGATAGCCAACTTGGTATAGTTGCCTGTAATGTAATCTTTAGGTCCCCTTTGGGGGATAGACTGTCGAACTTTGGGTACTGTAACACCGAGTTTGTTCGAAATCTTTTTTTAGCAGGAAACGCGATGGTTACCTCGACCGTAATGCTGCGTAGAGAATGCTTTCTGACTTGGGGCGGTTTTAATGAACAGCTTGTTTACGCAGAAGATTGGGATTTCTTTTATCGTATAGCACGCAGTTACAAAGCGGAACTGATGGCTGAGGCATTAACTATTTACGAAAATGATCCATTAAATGCTCTGACACGCGACCTACAAAAACGAGACCGGATGATAAAAGATACGTTACAAGTTACGGATATAATTTTTTCTTACGAAGAAAACATGTGCAAAACTGAAATGAAGCGCAGACGTTATTGTCATTTCTTTAGGTGGCTAGCGTCATGTGATCTTTACCGAGATCCTATACAGGCAAGAGTGTATATAAAACGAGCTATTAAGATTATGCCAAGTGATTACTCGCTTTATCCAATAATTATCAAATCCATGCTAATCAATAGTTGGCCTCACTTGCTGTACAGAAAAATAAAGAGATTTTATGAGCAATTTGGTTAATGTGGTTATGCCGGTTTACAATATAAAAATATATACGACCGTAATTGAGAACGTTTTGAAACAATAATCGCAGTCTCGAACTGCTGGATATTGATGATTGTTCTAGTCATATAGCAGTGGATATTGATAAAGAAATATTCATACGCGACAATAGTGTTATTTATTTTCATCAGCCTGACCCTGGAACATGCTTGATACTCTGCAAAACGGCTTATCAAAAGCGACCGGAGAGTGCATTCCTTTTTTTGATGCATGCGATATCATGCTACCACAGAAGATCAGTCGGTAGGTTGGACGATTGTAACTACTAGTTAATTATAAAGTTTTATTTTATATCGCAATTTCAATCTCGAGGGTATGTACTCAAACACTTACTTTGATACGAGTAGCCGGTTTAGGAGGTTGTTTGATAATAACAGAAACGAACGTGATGGTGCGCCGGTTTCCCGGTTTCTGGTCGCGTCTGATCATGGGGGACTGGCAGACGCTTCCAGCTGCCATGGCTGCTAAACTTTTTTCCCGCACTGTTAAAGGCAATGCCTGTCGATGAGTCCTTTGGTATCCGTCATAATCCCAGCCTACAACGCGGAAAGTTTCATCGCTGAGGCGATCGAAAGTGTCATTGCCCAGAGCTACCGTTACTATGAAATCATAGTGGTTGACGACGGTTCCACTGATGACACCCGGAGTGTTCTGCAGCCGTATATTGACCAGAAAATTATTTCTTACTGTTACCGCACCAACTCCGGACCTGCCGTGGCCAGAAATGTCGGGATCCAGATGGCGACCGGCGACCTGATTGGTTTTCTTGACGCCGATGATACCTGGCTGCCATCCAAACTGCAGGAGCAAGTGGCATACCTTTTGGAGTACGAAGAGGTGGCCTTTGTTTCCGCTGATATGAGCCTGGCACGGGACAGGGAGGTGGTGGCTGATTCATGCTTTTGTCACAACAGGTACGAGTATATCGCCTCGGGACTGATCTACGAGAATCTGCTCAGGGAAAACTTCATTTTCACACCAATGGTGCTGGTCAGAAAAACTGTTCTTGAACAGGTTGGCACCTTTGATATAAGCCTGAGGATATCTGAGGATCGCGACCTTTGGTTGAGAATCGCCCGTGATCATCAGGTGGCCATACTTGACAAGGTGCTGGGCGTCAGGCATCTGCACGGCACCAACACAACCGGCAACCGGGAACTGTACGCCCTGCACCAGATCAGGATGTTTGAGAAGCAGTTGTCCCAATGCCCTTCTTCTTCCGGGCCTGATTGTGCTGCCAAGACTACTGCGATTCTAAGGGAGATCCTGCGAAGGAGTTACTGCAACCTGGGTGAATACTATCTGCGTGAAAACAGATTAATGGAGGCCCGCGTGGCTTTTAATTCGGGTATGAAATACGGAGGAAGTTGGTCTGTCAGAATGTCCTTGGCCTATTTACCGCAAGTTGTTGTCAGGTGGCTGATTGTGTTTAAGAAGTTCATGAAACGCTAGAGGGGAATTCGTTCTGATGTCCATGCCGGATAATAAGCTGTCTCTAACATGCAATCCGCTGATTTCGGTGGTAATAGCCAGTTATAACTACGCAAGCTATCTACCGTTTGCCATGGGTTCGGCTTTGACGCAAACGTATAAAAATATCGAAGTAATTGTGGTTGACGACGGGTCCACTGACGATACACAGCAGGTTATGGAACGCTATATGACCAATCCTCGCGTATGCTATATTCGGCAAGCCAATGCTGGACAACCGAAAACTAAAAACCGGGGCATTGCCAAAAGTAGGGGCGAGTTCGTCGCCTTTCTGGACGCCGACGATATCTGGCTGCCCGACAAACTGGAGCGGCAGATGCTGCTGTTCGAAGATCCGCAAGTGGGTGTGGTGTACTGCCGCCGTACCTGGATGGATAGCCAAGGGGACATAATGCCGGGCAACGAGCGAATACTTCGGCGAGGTTTTATCTTGGACCATATTTTCATCGACAACTTTATCTGCTTTTCCTCTTCCGTAGTTCGACGGAGCCTGCTGACGGAGCACGGTGCCTTCGATGAAAACCTGCCGATGGGGATCGATTATGACCTGTGGGTGCGTCTTGCCGTTCGTTGCAAATTCGATTTTGTCGATGCGCCGTTGGTTAAATATCGTACCGGGCATGCAAACCTTTCAAAAAATGTCATGCGTAGATATGAGTGCGCCCACAGGATCATGGACAAAGCGCTGAATGATACTGAAATCAGGGCGAGTATGTCATGGTGGGTGCCACGTTTGGCTTTAGCTGATACCTGGGCTAATAAGGCTTATTACGCCAGAGGCCAAAAGAATTTTAGATTAGCGGCGGTTTGTTACCTGAAATCGGTTTTGAATGTTCCTTTCCATGTCAGCGCGTGGAAAGGGCTGCTGTGCTGCCTGATAAAAAGATCATGAAAACCGGGGGTTCCATGTCGATGAAATGGTTTTTTGCCTGCTTATGTTGTGTTCTGGCCTGGGGTGAATGTGCCCATGCAGAAAACTCTGCTGCTGCGTCCACCAGCCTTGATACTGAAACAAGCGTGCGCAAGCATGTCACCAGAACCGTAGCTATTCCGGGCGGGCATTATCCGAAACCCTATATCATCAGTACTCCCAACACTGAATATATACTGGATGGAGATATGGCCGCCGATGGCACCGCTATTGCCATTCGCGCCTCAAATGTGGTTGTAAACCTAAACGGCAAGACCGTCACCTATAATCAAACCACTCCCGGTGAAGGTGTTACCATAGATGTCTACAACAAATCCACGATCGCAATTATTAATGGCAAGATCTTCCAGGGTGCGGCCATGTCGGAAGGTGATGTTTATGGGGGGGGAAACAATCCGATCAGGTCCAAAGGTTTTAGCGGTTTGCACATCGCCCGGATTCATGCTCGTTATGGCGGCAGGGATGTCAGCGGGTTCAAGCTGCAGTATGTGGCCAATTGTTTGATTGAGAACAACACGCTGGAAGATGTCTGGACCGCGGGAACCATGAAAAACAGGCATCAGGGCATAGATGCAATCCAGGCCACAGATTCTAATAATATTGTCCGTAATAATAAAATCATCAATGCCCGCCAACGAGGGATTTCCATTGGTAACCATGGTGCGGTGTATGGCAATTCCATTTCTATCAACAGCCTGACCACCAACTCCTATGGAATCATGGGATACAAGTCCCAGCATGTGAAGGTTTACAATAATACCATCACCGGCAACGGCGAGCATCCGATTGGAATCGGTTTCGTTTCTGCCGGCACCAACGATATCGAGATTTACAACAATTCCATCGACGTACAGACTACTCGAATCGGTGAAGAGTACGGTGGAAGTGCGGCATGTTTTAACTCCGCCACCCCCTGCGGCAACTATGCCGTAGGCTTCAGGACCACCTGGGGCGGCAACAAGATCAGCTTCCATGATAATACGATTGTTGTACGCAGCGATTCCCGCTTTCAGGGCAGCTTTTCTCCCACCGGCAAGCCTGTAACTGTCAATGGAAAAGGGCGCGGACTGATGGTGGCGATCAATGCGGGTGAAAAATCACAATTCTATAACAATAAGATTACGGTGCTAGACAAGGATGGTTCGGGCGAGGCCTTCGGCATCGCCTGTGCTGGCAACAACGCTGGTGACATGACCTTTGAGGGAAACACTGTCATCAGCAATATTCTGAATGTCGCTCTGAGTGATAAGTATGGCGCCTGCAGCAACCATCCATTGTTCATCAGGAATACCTTTATAAAAGCAGATAGCTTTACTGTCTATAGCACTATTGCATCTGAGTTCGGAGGGTATTTCGAAGGTACCGGGCGGTTTGTATCAAATATCTATAAAGGCGGGGCTTCGCAGAAAAATATTAATATCAATGCTGCCGGAAAGGGGCGCCAGTCGGTCTATTTCGGCAGAGAGATTTCTGGCATCCTATCGGAGACTACAACTGCTAAACGCATTGAAGGGGCAGCTATTACTCTGCTAAATGGCGGTGCACCTTTTGATTCTTCGTCGACAACAGATGCCGGTGGTAGGGTAAATCTGATCGTCTATGACTACGAGCTGTATGACGGCAACAACACCAGCACTAAACCTCTGACCCGCAAACTAGGTCCGCATACTATACAGGCTGTTATTGGAACGGATACATTTTCTACACGACCTGACAATACCGCCTCCGCATGGGATACATTTACCAGTATAGGAACCTATTCACCAGGACTCTATTTGGGCGGTGTTCTTGCTGTGGAAAAAAAGTTGACACTCTCCTATTAATGTCCCGGTAACTGAGTTGTACAAAACCAGACGGACTTTTCATGTGGTGGCTATAAAACTGATAGTAGTGCAACAGGTTAAAACTGAGAATAGGAACTCGATATGAAATTACTAGTTACAGGCGCTGCCGGATTTATTGGATCGCACCTTTGCAAGCGACTTCTTGAGCGTGGAGATGAGGTTTGCGGACTTGATAATATTAATAACTACTATGATGTTAGCCTTAAATATGATCGACTTAAACAGTTTGAAGGACATCCTGGTTTCAAATTCATCAAATACTCACTTGAAGACCGTGAATCAATTAACTCGCTGTTTGAATCGGAAACTTTTGAAGCTGTGGTCAATCTGGCCGCTCAGGCTGGAGTCAGGTATTCATTACAGAACCCTCATGCCTATATTGACAGTAATATTGTCGGTTTTTTGAATATTCTGGAAGGTTGCCGTAAGAACGCTATTAAACACCTGGTTTTTGCATCGTCCAGTTCAGTGTATGGCGCCAACACGAGAATCCCCTTTTCAGAGCATGACAATACTGATCATCCGGTTTCACTGTATGCCGCTACCAAAAAGTCAAATGAACTGATGGCTCATACCTATTCCCATCTCTATGACCTTCCCGTTACGGGTTTACGTTTTTTTACAGTGTACGGCCCTTGGGGGCGTCCGGATATGGCCTATTTTTCTTTTACCAAAGCAATACTTGAAGGAAGTCCTATTAATATTTATAATCATGGCCACATGCAACGGGATTTCACATATATTGACGATATTATTGAAGGTATTGTCCGAATCATAGATCGTCCACCGATGGCGAACCAAACATGTGACAGTGAAAGTCTTGATCCGGCAACGAGCTCTTCACCTTATCGCATTTACAATATTGGCAACAACAATCCTGTTGAGTTGGACACTTTTATTAGTATTCTTGAAGATAAGCTTGGCAGGAAAGCTCTGAAAAAACTGCTGCCCATGCAACCGGGTGATGTGACGGTGACGTATGCAAATGTGGATGACTTGATGCGTGATGCCGGATTTAAACCTGCAACCAATATTGAAGATGGAATAGAGCGATTTGTCGCTTGGTTCAAAGAATATTACAATATAACGTGCTAAATATGACTACTACAAATCAAGCTGATTATTATTCCGCTATCGCCCGCCGTCTGGTTGCCCCGCTCTGGGCCATGAAAGAGGGCACCCCCTACCTGCGCCATCTGAAATCACTGGATGGGTCGAAAAAGCGTCTACTGGCACAGGTGCAGGACTATCAGTGGCAGCGATTGAAGCGCCTGCTTGCTCATGCTGCAGCCAATTCGGCTTTTTATACTGAACGTTTTCGACAGGGTGGCCTTATACTAACTGATATCAACTCCTGGGAAGATTTCCAGCGTATGCCACTACTGACCAAGGACGATATCCGCGCCAATAAGGCCGCTATGATCGCCCGGAATATCCCCAAAGATCAGCTTGTCGCCAAGAAGACTTCTGGTTCGACCGGGGTTTCGGTGGAACTGGTTGTCGACGAGGCCAGCGCCCAATGGAAACGGGCCGTGACCATGTCCTATGACCGCTGGGCTGGCTGGAATATCGGCGAACGGGTGGGAGCAATCTGGGGCAATCCACAGCACAATATCAACTGGCGGACCAGGCTTCGCAATAACTTGCTGGAGCGATATACATACCTTGATACTCTCAAGATGGACGAAAAGTCGATGCTGACTTTCTACCATGAATTAAAAACAAAGCCTCCGGTCATCCTTTTCGGCCATGCCCATTCCCTGTACCTCTTTGCCCGCTTTCTGGAAAAGAACGGGTTGGAAGGCATCCGCCCCCGCGGCATCATCAGTACCTGCATGGTGCTGCACGATTTTGAACGAAAAACCATCGAAAAAATCTTTGGCTGCCATGTGACCAACCGTTATGGCTGCGAAGAAGTCAGTCTGATCGCCTGTGAATGCCCGGAAGGGAACATGCACCTTAACTGTGATTCGCTGATTGTGGAGTTCATCCGCGACGGGCAACCGGTGCTTCCGGGTGAACCGGGTGCGATTGTGGTGACGGATCTGACCAATTTCGGCATGCCCTTTATTCGCTACAAGGTGGGTGATGTTGGGGTTCCATCGACTAAGACCTCCTGTCCCTGCGGCTGCAGCTATCCGATCATGGATTCGCTGGAGGGACGAGTGGCTGATTATGTGGTTACCCCGGATGGCAGTTATATCTCTGGCATCTCGCTGACCGAGAACTTTGCCATGCACCTGCCGGGAATCAAACAGATGCAACTGGTACAGGAACAGGTTGATTACCTGATCTTTCGCGTTGTGAAGGGTGAGTCGTTTTCGGAGGGCACAGTGGCCGACATCGGCCGGTTGGCCCATGAACGCTTCGGCAGCGCGATGCGCTTTTCGATTGAATATGTGGATTCGATTCAGTCGGAATCTTCGGGTAAGTATCGTTTTTGTATTTCAAAGTTGCCGAATCCGTTTTCGTAATTCAGTAGTCAGTGCGGTGGCCAGGTGTTGCAGAAATATCCCAAAGACATCTGACACTGGTTGTCGGTAGGCACATTTAACCCTAATTATTGTGTTTTTAATCACATGATTAATTTTTTAAATCGCCGATTATATAAACTCGATTAAACAACGATATACGATAATACTAAACCATCCGTGAGGATGGGACGGAAAGCCCAAGGGTCTTACAGAGACAGCCGGGTCGCCGAAATATCAAGGATAACAACCCCTGATGTATTGACGATCCGGCTTTTTTTGTTAGAGTTGAAACACAATTTTCTGATTTAACAGGTACCACGCATATATAACTGCTTCCGAAAAGGGTAAACCTCGGGCAACCGGGGGGCACAAAGCTACAGGTCCTGTGACGACAGGATGGCTGGGTTACCGAAGAACCGCCTCACCTCCACGGTGTCCTGTTTTTCTAGGAGCAACAAAACCAAGGAGGTTTAGCATGATCAGCAGATCGTTTTTTACCAGGTTTACTGGAATTATCACCGCAGTTATTCTTTTCTTACCGGTATTCCCCGCCGCAGGTGCATCAGTCGCCACCATCCTCTCCCGCCAGTATGTAACCAACACGGTGCACATTGCCGGTGGCAATTACACAACTCCCTACATCATCACTACTCCCAACACCGAATATATACTGGACCGGGATATTTCTGCGAATGGCACAGCCATTGCTATTCGAGCATCAAAAGTGGTTTTAAACCTCAATGGCAACACTATCACTTATAATCAGACCACTCCTGGGGAGGGTGTAACGGTTGATACATATAATCTATCCGATATTGCCATAACCAACGGCTCGATTATACAGGGCGCCGCATTGTCAGAAGGGGATGTTTATGGTGCCGGAAATAATCCAGTAAAAACCAAAGGTGTGACAAGGCTTCAGATTGCCGGCATACATGCAAGATATGGAGGAAGGGATGTCGGCGGATTCAAGTTACTGGCCTATGTGAGCATCATTGAGGATAACATACTTGAGGATGGCTGGACAAACGGCACGCTCAAGAACAGGATGCAGGGAGTGGATTCCATAGTCTGTGCGACTGGTGTCGGTTCAACGTGTAACGTTATCAGGAACAATACCATCATAAACGCGAGGCAGCGAGGAATTACGGCATTCGATCAGGATCTGGTGTATGGAAACAACATAACCATTAACAGCTTGGCCACCAATTCCTATGGGATATTTGGATATAAGGCACAAAATGTCAAAGTGTATGACAATCAGATTACAGCTAGAGGCGAACATCCAATCGGGATAGGCTTTGTGTCAGCTGGCACCAATAATATTGAAATTTATAATAACAAGATTGATGCTCAGACAACCAGGATCGGCGATGAGTATGGAGGTAGTGCGGCCTGCTTTAACACTGCCACCCCCTGCGGCAATTACGCGGTCGGGTTTCGCACCACCTGGGGCGGCAATAATATCAATTTCCACAACAACACGATTATGATCCACACCGATGCGACCTATCAGGGAAGCTATTCACCGACCGCTCAAAAAGTGCTGGTTAACGGCAAGGGCCGCGGTCTGATGGTGGCTGTTAACGCTGGAGAAAGTTCCAAATTCAATAATAATACAATTACAGTACTGGACAAGGATGGCAAGGGCCAAGCCTTCGGCATTGCCTGTACCGGCGGCAACGTGGGTAACATGAGCTTTGAAGGCAACACCGTTACCAGCAATATTCTGAATGTGGCGCTCAGCGATGAATACGGTGACTGTGCCGGTTATCCGCTCTTCATCAAGAACACTTTTATTAAGGTTGACAACTACCCCGCCTATGCCACCATCGGCGCCGGGCTTAACGGTTATTGGGAAGGCACCGGACGTTTCATCTCCAATGCGTATCAGGGAGGAGCGGCTGAGAATAAACTGGGAATGAACTTTCAGTACCCAAACAAGAACAAGTCCGTCATCTTTGGCCGGCTGATGAAAGGGGTGGGGCGTGACGCTTCTGGCACTCTGTTGCCTAATACCGGCATTAATATCTACAGTGGAAACAATGTACTGCAGACCCAGGCGACTACCGGTGCTGATGGTACGGCGCAATTCATGGTGTATGACTATGAGCTCAAAAACAATAGCGGACTGACCCAGAGCGCTACACCGATTACAGCGGCTTTTCGCCCCCATGTGGTCGAACTGCATAATCCGGCTAACGGCCAAACCCTGTTCAAATCAAATCCGGACAGCAGTGCCACCGCATGGGATGCCCTCACCAGCACCGGGATCTATACTCTGGGTGACAGTTCCTATGGGTCCGTTACAATCACCACATCGGCCGGCGCCTTCGTGCCGCCGGCCATGGATACGGCTGCTCCGAACGTTGCCATCAGTTCTCCCGTCAATGCCTCCACCCTTAGCGGTCTGGTGAACGTCAGCGTCACTGCAAATGATAACGTGGCTGTTACAAAAGTGGAATTATATGTCAATGGTGTGCTGCAGGCCACTGATCCGGCACCGGGTCCCTACAGTTTTAGCTGGAATTCCGCTTTAGTCACCAACGGCAGCTACAGTCTGCTTGCCAGAGCCTATGATGCGGTCGGCAACGTGGGGGAGTCAGCTCTGATCACAATCAAGGTGAACAATCCGCTGCCGGACACCACCCCTCCGACGGTCTCACTGACCGCGCCTGCCAACAACTCCACTGTGGCTGGAAAGATCACGGTTGTTGCAACTGCAGCCGACACTGGCGGAGTCAAGCGGGTGGAGTTCTATCAGGATGGAATCATGCTGGCCGTGCTCAACACTGCCCCTTACACTTACAGTCTGGACACCACGACTCTTGCTAATGGCTCCCATGTCCTGATGGCCAAAGCCTTTGACATGGCAGGAAACCAGTCACAGGTTTTCAATACGGTGCGGGTGAACAACATGGTGGCGAACTCTATCACGCCAACTGTATCCATTACCGCTCCCGCACCGAATGCCGTTCTGAGCGGCACAGTGACTATTGCTGCCGTTGCTTCGAACAATGAGGAAGTTGTCAAGATGATGTTTTATCTAAATGGGACGTTGCTGGGCACGGTCACCAAAGCTCCCTACAGCTATAATCTGGATACAAAGCGATATTGGAATTACCCGAGCTGTACCCTGACCGTGAAGGCCTATGATGCGGCCGGAAACCTGGGACAGTCCGCTACTATTACAGTGTCAGTGAATAACTACAAAACTCTGCCCACTGCTGTTATTACTTCGCCAGTTAACGGTGCTGCTGTCAGTGCCGCAACTACTGTTAATGTGTCCGCGACTGACAATGTCGCCGTTACCAGGGTGGATCTTTACATAAACGGCAAACTTTTTGCCGCAAAAACTGCTGTGCCGTACAGTTTTTCCTGGCCAACCGCTTCCTATTCGCTGGGCGTCAACACCCTTGCCGCCTAGCCTATGATTCCGCGGGAAACAAGTCTTTGTCATCCAGTGCACAGGTGACAGTTAAAGGTTTCGTCGCACCTCTGGCCAAGCCAGTTTTGACGGAAAACTTAATGGTAATGACTACCCCTCTGATAATAACAGCATCAGCCACGGATAATCCCGCTGTCGTTAAGTCGGAGGTTTATTATGATGACGGGCTGCTTTCCACGTTCAATGCAAGTGAATTGTCAGAAATCTGGAATACATCCTTGAGTGCCAAGATTTGAGTAAAGGAATATGATGCTGCCAGCAATGAAGTAAGAGTTCTGTTAACATAAATAAGCAGCAATTCTTCATTGAATTACGGAAATAGGACGTGAATCCGGCAGTTCAAGCTAAATTGTAAAATCCTTTTTAACAAGTATGGATTTATTGTCCAGAATTTCGATTGAACCCTCTTTTACAAGTTTATTCAAAGTTCTTGTCACCGTTTCCCTGGAGACTGACGCATAGCTGGCAATCTGGCTATGCGTCAGTCTCATGGTGATGATTACTCCCCGCTGATCCCGCACACCATTTGCCCTCTTTAGTTGATCCAATGCCGCCATGATCTTCTCTTCAGCTGTGGCAAAACTCATGGTCCTGATCGTCATCCACGCTTCGCGCAGTCTTCTGCAAAGAACAGCTATGGTCTGCTGGCAGATTCTGTCATTATTAGCCCGTATTCGATTGAAGTCGTCTCTTCCCAGAAGGCCGATTTCCGAGTCTTCCATGGCAATGACCGTGGCCGGAGAGGTCTTGCCGTCGAGGATGGCCATTTCACCAAAATATTCGTTTTTCTTGTGAATCTTCAGGATTCGTTCCCGTCCCTGCTCACTGGTCTGTACGACCCTGACTTTGCCTGAGTAGACAAAATATATGAAGTTAACCGTATCTTCCTCAAAAAGTACCACCTCATTTTTGCCAATCCGTTTCATTGTGATATGAGCTTCCACGTCCAGCAGTTCCAACTCTGTCAGGTCTGCAAAAAATGGAATTTTTCGTAACATCTGTTCAGTGAATAATTTTCGATTGATAGTTTCCATTGTACCGTCCCCGTTCAGGCCCTCTGCTGCATTTATGGTGGCAATCATAAAGGTTTTTAACTGCCGCCAACTACCGCTGAATTGTTTAATAATATCATCTTGCGGATTATTAGCAAAGGTTGGAGATATAATGCAGAGATTGCTTAAATATAAAAAAAAATGTATGGTCTGCCATTAATAATCCATTGCCGAGACCGGGACAGAATTGATGGTGGCAAACAGGGGTGTTTGATATTCGAGTCCTTTTCAGGGCCATCCGGCTGGCTTCCTGGTGTTATCTGTTCCTCGTAGTGCTTTTGTGGCTGACCATGTTGATCGGCGGAGATTGCTGGTGGCCAGCAACCGTCATTCTGTTTGCGCCGCGCTGGGTCGTTGCGCTGCCGTTGGTGGTCCTTTTGCCGCTGGCTGGCTGGCACAGTCGCTACAACCTGATTCCCCTGCTGGCAGGAGCACTGATCGTGTTTGGCCCTTTCATGGGATTCAATCTGCCTTTTGGCAAGACAGAGGCGGTCGACGGCAAAACACTACGGGTGCTTACCTGCAACATCGCTAACGGCAAGTGCAATCTGGAAGCCCTGTCCACACTGATTGCGGAATCGCAAACTGATATTGTAGCCTTGCAGGAGTGTCCCAGGGATATGGCAGCGGCGCTGAAACTGCCATCAGGCTGGAAACATATTCAAGAAAGTGACCTGGCGGTGCTGTCGCAATTTCCCTTGAGGCGTGTCAGTTTGGTGAGCGTTACCGATCCTACCCACAGCTGGCCAAGGGGTTGCGGACTTCAGGTCATTGTTGAAGCTCCGGATCAGAGTCTGGTGTTTTCTTCTGTTCATCTTACAAGCCCCCGTTACGGTCTTCAGCACCTGCTTGATCGGCACACGCTTGTAAACCTGTCTCGCAAAGAACTGTTGATCGAGGAAACGCGTCGACGCTGGCAGTCCTCTAGGAGTGTGCAGCAAGCGGTTGCCTCACAAAAACTTCCAGTAATTGTTGCGGGGGATTTCAACATGCCAACGACCAGTTCGATCTATCGGGAACTATGGAAAGGGTATTCAAATGCCTTTTCCATAGCCGGACTCGGCTATGGTTGGACAGAACGGGCTGATGTTCGGGGCATCCCGGTCCGGGTGCGTATCGATCACATTCTGGCAGGTAACGATCTGGCTGTTCGTGTCTGTGCGGTCGGGCCTGATTTGGGTTCCGATCATCTGCCGCTGATTGCGGATATTGAAGTGGTGAAGCGGTGAAGCGAAAAAACATTTAAGCGGTTAAGTTGCTAAGCGAAGAAGCGAAGAAGCGAAGAAAGGATTCAATATAATGACATTTCAAGAGGCACTGAAGCATTACCGCCTGCAACTTTTGGCAAGCATCCTGCTCCTGGTTGGTATCTATTACCTGATCGTGCCTGATATGGTCATGGATTGGTACAAGGATGAAAACTATTCGCATGGTTTCCTGGTGCCGGTCATTGCCGGCTACTTTTTCTGGCAGCGCTGGCCGGAGTTGAAAACCCGACTGATAAAGCCCGATAGTCTGGGGTTGGTGGTGATCATACTTGGGGTTCTGCAACTTCTGTTAGGATGGCTTGCCACGGAGTATTTTACCATGCGCTCTTCCCTGATAGTTCTGCTGGCAGGATTGGTGCTGTACTGGTTCGGTCGGGAGATTCTAAAGGGAATGGCGCTTCCACTTGGTTTTCTGATCTTTATGGTACCGATTCCCTATATCATCTACGATATGGTTGCCTTTCCTCTGAAAATGTTTGTCACTAAAGTATCAGTGGCATTCCTGCAATTGACGGGGATTGTCGTCATGCGCGAGGGAAACATCATCATCTTTCCAACCATAACCCTGGAGGTGGCGGATGCCTGCAGTGGTATCCGCTCGCTGATTTCACTTCTGGCGCTGGCGGTGGCCTACGCTTTCATTTTGCAGACAACTAATTTTCGACGCTGGATCATCATTGCATCGGCAGTACCGATAGCGATTGCTACCAATGCCCTGCGGGTTATTGTGACCGGTATTCTGGCCCAGTGGTGGGGCGCAAAGGCTGCGGAAGGTTTTTTTCACGAGTTTGCAGGCATGATGGTGTTTGTACTTGCCATGGTGCTTTTGGTGACAGTGGGAGCATTGGTGAAGGGGAAAGGCGGGGATGCAGGGAAGCGTGAATGTGGGGAAGAGGAAAAGCGGGAAAGCGATGTTTCCGCGTCAACGCATGACCCCCTGAACGCATCATCAGATAATCGTATTACCGTATCACCGCTTAACCGCCTAACCGCATTACGCTTTGCCGTTCCTTACATCCTGCTGATCGCTGTTGTACTGTTTATACATACCCACGCTGACGCGGACATACCAACAAACAAACCTTTCAGTCAGTTTCCCAAACAGGTTGAAGGTTGGAAAATGTCAGATCAGTATCAATTCAGCGCCAATGTTCTAAATGTTTTGAAAGCGACAGATTACATCTCTCGTCAATACAGGAGCGTAGATGGTACTGTAGTAAACCTCTATGTCGGGTATCATAGCGGTGCAAAGGGAAGTGGCGGTATTCATTCGCCAAAGCATTGCCTGCCGGGCAGTGGCTGGAATGAGGTCTCGACTAGACGGGATTCACTTCCTGTCCCAGGTGGAAGCCTGAATATCGTGCGTGCTGTATATCAGAAAGATTCCAGCAAGGAGCTGTTCCTGTATTGGTTTCAAATGATGGACAAAACAATTTCTGATGAGTATTCTCTCAAGTTATCGGAAATAAAAAACTCGATTCTTTATCAGCGTCGGGATGAAGCCTTTATCCGTATTTCGGTGCCATTTGAAAATGATGAAGCCCTGGCTACGGCTACCGGGGAGGCTTTTATCCGCGACTTTGAAAAAGTCTTCAGGGAATTCTTACCGAGATAGGCGGGAATGTGGAGAAGAGGAGAAGCGATGAAGCGATGAAGCGATGAAGCAATTTACCCTTATCCTTTAATCGCTTTCCCGCCTAAACGCCTAACGCATTATCAGATAAAGGAGCACAAATGAATACTGATCGTATAATTTCCGTAGTCGGTCTCGGCTATGTGGGGCTGCCGGTGGCGGTGGCCTTCGGTAAGGTGCGTAAAACGGTTGGTTTTGATATCAATCCGCTCAGGATCAGCGAATTGAAGGCCGGTTATGACCGGACCGGCGAGGTGGCGACGGAAGACCTGCAGAGTGCCGATATCCTGTTTACCGAAAAGACTGAGGAGCTGGCCAGGGCCGATTTTCACATTGTTGCGGTGCCTACCCCGGTTGATGACGCTAACCAGCCGGATCTGACATTGATGTTCAAGGCTTCGGATACTGTGGGGCGCGCCTTGAAAAAAGGGGATATCGTCGTGTATGAGTCGACGGTTTATCCTGGTGTAACCGAGGATGAATGTGTACCGATTCTGGAGCGGGTTTCCGGTCTGACCTTCGGTGCAGATTTTGCGGTTGGTTACAGCCCGGAGCGAATCAATCCGGGTGACAAGGAACATACTTTCACAAAAATAATGAAGGTTGTTTCCGGCTCTGATTCAGCTACGCTAGAGATTGTCGCCCAGGTGTATGAATCGGTGGTGACGGCTGGTGTTCACCGGGCTGCCTCGATCAAGGTGGCTGAAGCTGCCAAGGTCATCGAGAATACACAGCGTGATCTGAATATTGCGCTAATGAATGAGTTGGCGCTGATCTTTGACCGCATGGGTATTGATACCAATGAGGTTTTGGAGGCGGCCGGTACCAAGTGGAACTTTCTCAAATTCAAACCGGGTCTGGTGGGGGGGCACTGCATTGGTGTCGATCCCTATTACCTGACCCACAAGGCCGAAAAGATTGGTTATATTCCGCAGGTTATCCTGGCCGGGCGAAGAATCAATGACGGTATGGGTAAATTCATAGCCCAGCGTGCGGTCAAGGAGATGATTCATTCTGGTCACAATATTCTTGGGAACCGGGTGACCGTGCTTGGCCTGACTTTCAAGGAAGATTGTCCCGATTTGCGCAACTCCAAGGTGATCGATATAATTCGAGAGTTGGAAGATTACGGTGTTAACGTTCAGGTGTGCGATCCTTGTGCCGATAGTGTTGAGGCTGCTCACGAATATGGAGTAAACTTATGTCCATTTGCTGAACTCAAACCGGCTGCAGCCGTTGTTGCGGCCGTTTCCCATGAACAGTTCCGGTCGTGGGATGCAGGTGAGTTAATGCGCTTGATGGGTGATAATCCGGTGCTGATTGATGTTAAGGGAATCTACGATCAGAAGGCCATGAGGGCGGCGGGGATCAGGATTTGGAGGCTGTAGGCGGGGAAGTGAAGACGCGAATTCTCGTATTATCGCTTAACCGCATGACCGCAATAATTGAAAGGAAATTATGAACAGATACGAAACGGTCCGGAGTCAGCTGCAGGCGGAACCAAAAGTCTGGCTTGTAACCGGAGTGGCCGGTTTTATCGGCTCCAATCTGCTTGAAAAACTGCTGCTGCTTGATCAAAAGGTGGTGGGGCTTGATAATTTTTCTACCGGCAAACGCAGTAATCTGCTGGAGGTGCAGCAGATTGTGTCGCCGGAACAGTGGCGGCGCTTCAGGTTTGTGGAAGGTGATATTCGCAATCTTGCTACCTGCCGCGAAGTTTGTCAGGGGGCGGAGTTTGTCTTGCATGAGGCGGCGCTGGGCTCTGTGCCACGCTCGATAGCTGATCCGATTGCTTCCAACGAAAGCAACGTCAGTGGTTTTTTGAACATGTTGGTGGCGGCCCGTGATGCAAAGGTCAAGCGTTTTGTCTATGCAGCCAGCAGTTCGACTTATGGCGATCACCCCGATCTTCCAAAGGTTGAGGATCGTATCGGTAAGCCACTTTCTCCCTATGCGGTCACAAAGTATGTCAATGAACTGTACGCCGGTGTTTTTGCTTCAGCTTACGGCATGGAAGCGATCGGACTGCGCTATTTCAATGTATTCGGTCCCCGACAGGATCCGGAAGGGGCCTACGCTGCGGTTATACCCTGCTGGATCCGGGCACTGATAAAGGGTGACACGATCTACATTAACGGTAGCGGTGAAACCAGCCGCGATTTTTGCTACGTGGAGAATGTTATACAGATGAACCTTCTGGCCGCTACAACTATTGAATTGTCTGCGGTCAATCAGATCTACAATACTGCGCTGAACGCCCGCACTACGCTGAATGAACTTTTTAGAAAACTTCATGTTCGTCTACTTTCCCATTATCCGCATCTGCAGGGAACGACTCCTGTCCATCGTGATTTCAGGGCTGGAGATGTGCTCCACTCGCAGGCTGATATCAGCAAGGCTGCCGAACTGCTGGGATACAAACCGAGCCATACCATCGACCAGGGACTGGATACGGCCCTTTCGTGGTATATGGAGCATCTTTGACGATCAAACACCGAGTACTGATGCCGGAGGCGAACAGGGGCAACTGAAGAAGGTATATCCAACAGGGACTGAAACCATGCAAACCAAAGTATTATCCATATTCGGCACACGTCCTGAGGCCATTAAGATGGCGCCGGTGATCAAGGAACTTGAAAAACATCCTAACCTCTTCCAGAGCGTTGTCTGTGTGACGGCCCAGCATCGCCAGATGCTGGATCAGGTGCTGGAACTTTTCGAGATCAGGCCGGACTATGATCTGGATATTATGAAGCCGGGTCAGGATCTTTTTGATGTGACCTGCAATGTGCTGAAAGGGCTGAAGCCGGTGCTGGAAAAGGAACAGCCTGATATCGTGTTGGTGCATGGTGATACGACAACCACCATGGCGGCATCGTTGGCGGCCTATTACAGCCGGATCAGGGTCGGACATGTGGAGGCCGGGCTGCGGACCGGCAACAAGTACGCACCATTTCCGGAAGAGATTAACCGGCGGGTGGCCGGAGCTTTGACCGATCTTCACTTTGCGCCGACCGAGAGGGCCAAGAGTAACCTGCTGGCGGAAGGGGTGCCGGATACGTCGATTTTTGTTACCGGAAACACAGTCATTGACGCTCTGCTGGCTGTGGCCGAAAGGGTTGAGAAGGATAGGGTTCTGCGTAGCCGTTTTGAGGGGCAGTTCTCCTTTCTTGATCCGTCCAAACGGCTGATTCTGGTTACCGGACATCGCCGGGAGAATTTTGGAGAAGGCTTTGAGCAGATTTGTTCGGCCCTGGCGGAGATTGCCCGCCAGACCCCGGATGCAGAGATTCTTTACCCGGTTCACCTTAACCCCAATGTTCAGGAGCCGGTCCGCCGGATTCTGGGCAATTCACCCCAGGTCCATCTGATTGAACCACTGGACTATCTGCCGTTTGTTTACCTGATGGAACGCTGCTTCATGATTATTACCGATTCCGGCGGAGTGCAGGAAGAGGCACCGTCACTTGGCAAGCCGGTGCTGGTGATGCGTGATACTACCGAACGTCCGGAAGCTTTGGCGGCTGGTACTGTGAAGCTGGTCGGGACCAACCGTGAGAAGATTGTGACGGAAGCGTTGCTGCTGTTGAATGACAACTCGGCCTACGAGGCGATGGGCAAAGCTCACAATCCCTATGGCGATGGATTGGCGGCCTCCCGGATTATTGATGCACTTTTGATGGACAAGAAAATAACATGCCAAATGTTGTGATTTCCTTTTTAGCCGTAATAGCCCTGCTTGTTCTGGCAGGGCTCATTCTGTACCGTGAACGGTCTAGAACCGGTGTGTACATATGCTCCGCACTGTTAGTCACAGCTTTGCTTGAACTGTTCGACGTACTTGCGCTTTCAATATCTGCAGATGCTTTCTTCTGGAAGAAATGCTCCGTTGTCTCTGAATCTTTACTTCCCCTGTTATGGATTCTCAGTAGTCTGACATTTGCCCGCCAAACCGGCCCCTGGAAAATTAGTCGGCTATTGCAGGGTGGGCTTGCAGTCACTGCTCTGGTTGCCTTGTTTCCGATTCTGCTACCCTTGAACAAATTTTTGTATGCTCCGGATTTTCCGGGTGAGAGCATTTTGTTTCTTCAAAATGCCGGGTATTTCTATTACCTGTGGATTATGACCTGTCTGGTGTTTGCGCTGGTTAATTTCGAAAAAACCTTTGCCAATGCATCACCCAGTGCCCAATTCAAGATCAAGTACGACATCATAGGTATTGGAACCATTCTGGCGGTCCTGATTTTTTACTACAGCCAGGCTTTGCTGTACCGGACCCTTAATATGAATTACCTGTCCGTTCGATCCTTTATGTACCTGGTGGCGGCAGTTATGGTGGCATATTCACTGTTGTGTCGCCGGGGCGAGGTTCGGATCGAAGTTTCACGCCAGGTTGCTTTCAAATCAGTAGTTCTGATGGCTGTTGGAATATATCTGCTGCTGATCGGTTTGCTGGGCGAGGGGATGCAGCATTTTGGCTATTCTTTCCCTCGTATTGTAACGGTTTCCTTTGCGTTTCTGCTCGGTATTGCACTTCTGATATTAATGATGTCCGGAAGGGTCCGTCGTGAACTCACGGTCGTGCTGCACAAAAACTTTTACCAGAATAAATATGATTATCGAACCCAATGGCTGGATTTTACAATGGAGCTTTCCACATCGCGCTCAGGTGAGGAACTTTTAAACCGGATTCTTTCTTCTTACAGCGAAGTTTTCGGGGTCGAATGTGCAGCTCTTTTTCTGTACGATGAGAGTTGTGGCGGATACAGCATGACAGCCGGGTGTCAAATGGACCCGCTTGAAGATGTTATACAGCACGGAAATGCATTGATCAGCTTTATGCGGGAACGGGCCTGGGTGGTCTGTGTCAAGGATGACAATCCTGAAATAATGGCAGAAAACAGCCGACTGCTGCTTGAAAACAAGATCTCGTTTGTTGTCCCGCTTTTTGATGGTGATGAAATCGAAGGTTTTATTCTGATGGGACGTGTCATCAAGGAAAACGAGGTCTATATCTATGAAGATTATGACCTGATGAAAACCATTTCTCGGCAGGCTTCCCTGGCTATTCTTCATCTAAAGCTTTCGGAACAGATTACCCAGGCTCGCGAAATAGAGGCGATCGGCAATGTGGCAACCTTTGTTGCCCACGATTTGAAAAATCAGGTTTCAAATCTTTCTCTGATAGTGGAGAACGCTGCCAGGCATATAGCAAATCCTGAGTTTCAGAAGGATATGCTCCTGTCATTGGGCAATACCGTTGACAGAATGCAGAAACTGATTGCCAGCCTTAAAAACCTTGGAGAAAAGGAAAGTTATACACCGCAACAGGTCAACCTGTTAGCGCTGGTGCAAGAAACTGCAGCAACCTTTATCGACAGTCGAATCATTGTGTCCGGAACGATCCAGATGGTTCATGTCGATATGGAAGAAATCCAAAAGGTTCTGATGAACCTGTTGATGAACGCTTTAGAGTCATCCGCTTCGGATCAACAGATTGTTATGGAGGTCGGGGCTGCAGGTGTACCATATGTAAGGGTCACAGACTGGGGCTGCGGTATGACATCCCGTTTTATAAGGACGGACTTGTTCAAACCATTCCGGACATCCAAGAATAAAGGTCTGGGCATTGGCTTGTACCAGTGCCGTCAGATAATTGAAGCGCACGGAGGCAGGATCGAAGTTGCCAGCGTGGCTGGCAGTGGCTCGGTTTTTACAGTCTGGTTCAGTAGCGCTGCTAACATCAAATCCCCCTAACCCACTTTAAAAATCGGAGATTCTGAAGTTTCCCTCTTTGCAAAGGGGGATTGAGGGGGATTTGATTAATGTTTCCAAGGAGAAGCACATGGAAAAAATACTGATAGTTGATGATAATTCCGATATCCGCCAACAGCTCAAATGGGGGCTGGCAGATGATTATACGGTTATGCTGGCCGGCGATGTTAACGAGGGGCTCAATCTGTTTAAAAAATTTCAGCCGGGAGTTGTGCTGCTTGATTTGGGCCTGCCACCCCATGAAAATACCTCAGAAGAAGGGTTCAGGGGCTTGGCGGAAATGCTGGAGTTAAACATGCGTGCCAAAATTATCATGTTGACCGGCAACAGTGAGCGTGAAAATGCTTTAAGGGCAATGCAACTGGGAGCCTATGACTTTTACCCGAAACCGCCGGTCCTAAGCGAACTCAAGGTCATCATCGGACGTGCTTTCCATCTGTCCAACATTGAGGAGCAGAATCGCAAATTGCAGCATTCCATTGAACTGAAATCTACAAACTCCAACGGAATTATCGGCCAGTGTCCGGCCATGCAGACTGTTTTTTCTACCATCAAAAAGGTTGCCTCATCCGATGTGTCGATATTTATTACAGGTGAAAGCGGAACCGGAAAAGAGTTGGTGGCCCAGGCTATTCATGAAGCCGGTTTCCGGAAAAGTGGTCCGTTTATACCGATCAATTGCGGAGCCATACCGGACAATCTGCTTGAGTCGGAACTGTTCGGTCATGAAAAAGGATCTTTTACCGGCGCCCACGCCACCGTTCAGGGGAAGTTGCAGTACGCACATCAGGGGACATTGTTCCTGGACGAAATCGGTGAGCTTCCTTTTAATCTGCAGGTGAAACTGCTCCGTTTTTTACAGGAAGGTGTTATTCAGAGGGTTGGCGGACGTGAAGACATCGCCATTGATACCCGTACGGTCTGCGCCACCAATGTGGATATTGTCAAGGCGATAGCAGAAGGGCGTTTTCGGGAGGATCTTTATTATCGGATCGGAGTGATTACCATTACACTGCCGCCACTCCGGGAAAGGGGCGACGATATTCTGCTGCTTGCAAATTATTTTCTCCGAAAATTTAACGATGAGTACAAGAAAAAAGTGCGCCGCTTCAGTGCCGCTTCAGTGAACTATCTCAAATCCTACGAGTGGCCGGGCAATGTGCGTGAGTTACAGAACCGGGTACAGCGTGCGATTATAATGAGTGATGATGTTGTTATAGAACCTGAAGATCTGGGAGGGGTAACGGAGGTATCTGACTCATTGGAGGCTGGACAGCAGATTGTGACTCTGCGTGAGGCCAGGGATAAGGTTGAACGTGAGCTTATTGGCGCTGCAATCGATCGTCACAACGGCAATATCGTCAAGGCGGCCGAGGAGCTGGGGGTAAGCAGGCCGACGCTTTACGACCTGCTGAAGAAGCATAACTTGACTCCGTTGAGTTATGCGGATTAGAAAATGCTTGTCGATAAATATTACACTTCTAGTTTGCAGAGGAGGGATGCTTTTTAGTGGTCTCCTGGAAAAGCATATAATCTAAAGGTTTGTGCCTATTCCATTATTTAACGCGGTTTAATAAACTACAGAAGTAACTGATTATTTGTGCTAAACGGTTAGTTATAAATTAGTAACTTATCACTATCACTCTGCTGGCATTAGTTTAATAAAAATTTAATAAAAGAGGCTAGAGTTGTTGCTTGTCGGTTTTCTTGTCAGTCTTGTTCTTTGTAGTATGTTGAATTGTAAAATGCTTTATAAAATATATGGTTATGTGTTTGGCACAGAGATTGCTATTAGTTGAGAAAACCTTTTGATTGTCCTCAGGACGATTAATCAAACTAAAAAGCAAAAAAGGAGAACACAATGAAAACTAGGAAAATCAAAACGCTCATCGCCGCTGCATTAATGTCTCTGGCTCTTTCAAGCTCAGCTCATGCCGTAACTCTTCTGAACAATTGGACACTCGATTTAAGTGCCTACTCTGCTGGCACATATACAAACATTGATCGTCTTAATGTAAGTGGCACCAATACCGTAATTCAGTCCTTTGCTACACCGTATACTTTGGCTAATGGTGATACATTCACTGAATCAGGGCGACTGGCATTTACAGGGTATTATTCGGAACCCGGTACCAGCGTCGCTGATTTACAGAGCTTTTCATTGGGTGGAAAAAAACTGTATGCCGATATTATTGGTTTGACTGGTTCGGTCTACGACGTAACAGCATTAGGATTCAAGTATAAGTTTAACCCAGGTGTCGGCTCTGTTAATTGGTATCTTGATACCGACTTCAACCCTGGCAATGGTTTTACGGCGTTATTAGGGAGTTTGTCATTGGTTAATCCGTCCGGTGGTGTTAATAATGGAGTATTACTAGGTGGGGCTAAAATAAATGGAACTAGTGACTTGACAGGTCTTTTTGCTAGTATTCTGCCTGGTGTAATTTTTGATCAGGCTGGTACTGATATATCAACTATGCCTTTTGCTTATGGTCTGGCCAATACAAATAATGCTCAGTCTTCAGCCGTAATTTCTGGCGTAAACACTGCCACACTTCTTTTACAGAGTGATGGACAGTTCAATGCAGCTGTACCTGAACCTGGTACTTTTGCCCTTCTTGGCGCTGGCCTGATGGGTTTGGCAATTGCAGCTAAACGTCGCCAAAAAAAATAAGCTAAATAATCTACTTTGGTAATAAAAAAGGAGAGGCGAATCGCCTCTCCTTTTTTACGTCAAGTGATTTGTTACAGATTAAACTTGTTTACCAATTGCAGTCACAGCATCCACCCCAAAGCGCAACGAACGGGCAGTCGGTTGGTTGCAAACACCGATTCTGAAAAGTAGTGCAACTGGAAGTTCAGTTCCTGAAGCTTGCGTCAATAAGATATCAGCTTGTTTCACCAGTGAACTGTTATTGTTGCTAAACCCATTCTGCTCTCCGTCTCGAACCCGCTGAACAATCAAAGTAATCCCCGTCATCAGATGAAACGCCAGTCCCTGCCTGGTCGCCTCCAGCCAGACCCTTTCCAGTATTCGTCCGGCATTGAGCCAGCTTTCTGCTGAGGAATCCGCAATGGTGATTATTCCGCCGGCCGAGGCCGACAACATCAGTTTTCTGGCGTTTGCGGCAATCATCCTGGTTGCACCAAATATGCTGATGAATTTGACCAGCCCGAAATGTTTGAGAAGTGGAAACAGCACCTTGTCCTGGGGTGCAAGTTCGAGGGTGCGGATATCCAACCCATCTCTGGTATGCTCTGCTTCTTCCTGATTCCAGCGAATGTGATCGAAGAGAAAACCATGCAGATGCGGGTTTTCAAAAACCAGACGATCACTTAGGGCTACAATGTCGGCAGCAGTTTCCTTTTCTTTCCCCAGCAGCAGTTTGAGCGAGCACCCCGGAACTTCAGTATTGGTTGCCGCTTGGCAGATGCTGTCAGCGGCTTCTGGAGAGAGCACTCCGCTTTGGTAGGGCTTCCGATTGATGCTTCTTTCTGAGATGGCAGCGAAGAGCGGTTCATCTGAGGTCTCGGAGTCAGACATACTTAGTCTTGCTACATGCTGTTGATTGTCCGGTGTCGGGAAGTAGCTCAGTTCTGTCAGGAATCCGTATTTTCTTGCGGCAATTAACATGTTTTCTATGCAGGCGCCGTGGGAGACAAGTGAAGCACGTTGCTTGTAGTTGTAAAGCGAGGTGTCCCTCTCGGGAACATTGAATAGATTGATTCTGTTCTCATCTGCCTGAAATTTCCATGGTTGACAGTTATCGCCAGAAGGAGCTTTGATTCCAGCTTCTATGATTTTACGAATACGTTCATCCATGCTCACTCCTTAAGGTGCTTATGATTCCCGCTCAGTTTCTCGTTGGCTCCGTTGGTCATGACGTTGCAGGCTTTCATGCAGCAGTCCGATTATCTCTGTTGCCGCGTTAATAATATGGTTTTTGGTAAAGCCGGCCTTGTTCATTTCTTTATAGAAAGATTTGGAGACCATTTTGACCATCATTTCTGCGTCATAATTATTCACTGAGAATTTATCCTCCATTATCACCTTTGCTTCCTGCATGACTGCCAGTTGAGCAAACCTTGATTTAAGGAGATTCTGCAGCTGAATGACCTGTACTGATCTGCCGATCAAAAGAGTAACAAACACGGATACATTCAGGTCGTTGTAATCAAAACTGCGATTGTCAATCGGGTTGCTGACATTCAGGACACCGATAACTTTGCCCCCAATCACGATCGGAACACAGATAAAGCTTTTGCTGGGGGAGTCGGGTGTACGGGCGAGCGGCAAATATTCTGACTTCTGGATGTCCTGAACTAACAGGGGGCGGGCAGATGCTGCAACACGACCGGCAATGCCCTTGTTGACTTTAACAGCCTCGTTGTAAGCTGATACAGGGAATTCTCCATACTTGGAGAACATTCGCAGGCTGACACCGTCACCAAGTTCATCTTCGCGGAACAGCATTATTGAACAGTTCTTTATGTTAAGGATACTGGCCGATTTGGCGACAATCTCGTCCAGGCATTCATCCAGGCTGCCCTGCTGTTCAAGAAAGGAGGAGAGGCCGACAAGTTTGATGAATTGATTTTTTTGAAGGTCAGAGTCCTGGGTCATGATATCCCTCTAATGAATGTGTTACATATCAATAAACAAATCCAATTTCATATTCAGGCTGCCTTCACTTTTTTCAGTATGATCCAGCGCTTCAGAGCTTGAAGCGGGTTTTTTCCACCCAGCCAAAGATAGCCCCGGGTGTACTTGTTTCGAAGCAGGTCGATCTGGAGGTAGGCGGGAGCCGGTCGTACAGTGCCCTTGCCGGTTAGAATCTTGATCGTCTCCGTTGCTATCAGGGTGGAGGCTTGTGTGCAGGCCAGCGCCAAGGCTGGTCCACGCTTGTTTGCCATATCTACCTTGGACAGATCCAGATACTTGATGTGGTAAGGGTGGGGTGCCAGGCCGGCTGCAAAGGCAGCCACTTTTTCCGGCTGCCCCATGCCATCTTGTATGGCAAAGTAATCATCAAATGACATGCCTTGCGGTGTAAATACCTGCAATGTAGCGCCAAAGCCCAGCGGAGCTGAAGTTATTGCAATGATCCCCTTTTCTCGACAGCGGTTGAAAATTGCCCGTCGAATATCAATCTCAAAAAAATCAATCCCATCAACATAAATATCAACACCTTCCAGAAAATCATCCAGGTTCTGCAGCGTGACTCCCTGCGGAAAAAGCCGGACATCGGCAAACGGGTTGATATCCCGCACCATGTCACTCATTACCTCGGCTTTAGGTTTGCCAAGCGTACTGATGAAGGCACCGTACTGGCGATTGATGTTGACCGCATCGAAGGTGTCGAAGTCAGCGATGTTAAATTTTCCGACACCGATCCGGGCCAGGGTCAGGAGATGCAATCCACCAACGCCTCCAGCTCCTGCAACGGCAATCCGAGCATCAAGCAGGCGGTGCTGGTCTGATTCACTCAGCAGGCCTAAGTTACGTGAGAATGCATCATGGAGAAACTTGTCGCGGTCCATGCTCACTCCTTATCAGATACTCTTTGATTCCCAGATCAGCAGCTGCTTTTTCGGCAGCTTTACTGTCTGAATAAGGGAAGATAACCGGTTTATAGAGCTTACCTTCTTTTAGTATCTCAGTATGTTTTTCGCCAAACCTTGGAGTTAATAACGCCAGTAGATCCTCAGCGCTCTTTCTGGATAAAAAAGCACCCAATTGCAAGTAGAGGGCGGCATGCTCTGTTGTCACCGCTGTTTGTTTGGCTTCTGGCTGGGCTGTAACGGTTACTTGTTTCTCAGTTTTAACAGGAGTTGTAAAGGTACGGCTTTTTATGCGGCTGGCATAGAACTTAAAGTCAGGGCGATATAAATCTTCGGTACTGGTCCACTGATCCAGATGTGCCGATGTCGCAGCTTCCAGGGCAGCAAAGGCACTGCTTAGGTTGGCAGCGCTTTGGCAATAGACATCATAAGCTTCCCATAGAGCCGATTCTGCGGATATGACCTCATCCAAGCGTGCCGCTCCTTCAAGGTATCTGTCAATGGTTTTGACAAAGGCGGCTTCCTCTGCCCTTACAATCTTTTCGTGGGCAATGACCTGGCTTTGTTGCTCGACTACCTCTCGCCATACTTCCTCTGTCTCCAGTTTGGCACTTCGTTCTAGCTCTTCCCTGGCAAGATCCAGCTGACTTTGGCGGGCAACTGCCTGGCGCACGGCGGAAGAAGTGCGTCCCCATTCGAACAGTGACCATTCGGCCTGCAATGTCAGCGACCATAGTTCAGGGTGGGCAATGCTGGTTTCCTTCTGGCGGAGATAATTGCCTTCCAGAAAAACTTGCGGGAGATATCCACTGCGGGCTACAAGTACACCGGACTCGGCGGCAATACTTTTTTCAGTTGCACTTTTTATGTCTTCACGGCGGTCGAAAGTACCCTTTGTCAGATCATCCAGGCTACCTGTCAGGGTCAGTTTTGCGGGATGGCCAATGACTTCAATCTCTTCGCCCGGTCCGGATCCAGTCAGTTGACGTAGTTTGGCCAGCACCAGAAACGAGCGATTCCTGACTTTAATCAGGCGGGTATTTGCCATGGCAAGATCCGCCTCGCGCCGCAGCTTTTCTTCGCGGTCGGCATAACCTTCTTCCAGGCGAGCAACGGTCACTTCCAGTCTTTCTTCAGCAGCCTTTACTGCCATTTCTGCTGTCTGTATACGGTTTGAAGCGATCAATGCTTCATTAAAAGTCTTTTTGACTTGAAATAACATTAAGGTGCGTTGTCGTGAATATGCATGAGTGGCGGCGGCATATTCATGTTTGGTCACTTGTCTTGCGTTTGTGAGGTTTCCACCGGTAAAGAGAGGTTGACGCAGAGTGAGGTTAAAGCCGTAAGAGTCTTTATCCCCCAGAGAAAGGTCTGTTTTCTGGCGCGGAAGTCCAGTCGCAAAGGCATTGGAGTCAATTGTCAGGTTGTTGGATTTGTCAGATATTGTGTAAAAACCTTTAAGTTTTAACGATGGCAATAAAGCCGTCTTAGCCATGGTCACGTCTTCTGCAGCGGACAAGGTGGCTGCCTTAGATGATTTAAGGCCGCTGTTCTGTTTCAGGGCCATCTGAAGGCACTCTTCGAGTGAGAGTGTTCTGCCTGAGGCTGGCTGGATGGTTAATGTCATTACCAGCAGAAGTGATAGAGGTAGTATCCGCATAAATGTCACTTGAATCGCACAGTTGTTGTCATTCCGTTTTTGAGACCGTGATAATCATCAAGCTGTATTTGGATTTTCTGAGTATTGATGTCGAATGAGGCCATTGGGTCGAAGCTCTTCTGGGTTTTTTTGTGCACGACCGGGAATACTTTACTTACTTTGCCATGAAATATTTTGTCATGGAAAGCTTCAACGGTAACTTCAACCAGCTGTCCTTCTGTCACACGGCCCATATCAGTCTCCTCCAATTCGGCCCTGATTCTGATCGTTTTTGGATTTACGAGGCGAAACAGGGGGGTCCCGATATCAGTTCCCTCTCCACCATCTTTGTAACGCTCGGTGACAATGCCGGAAATTGGGGCATGAATCTGATAGTCACTTAGTACGCTTTCTGCAAGCTGTACTTCAGAGCGGGCCCTGTCGCGGTCGGCACGAGCCCGATCCTTTTCTTCGCTCCTTACTCCGTAACGGTGCTTTTCAAGGTTTGCTTCTGCTCCGGAAAGGTCGTCTTCGGAAATCTTAAGGCGCTCCGCTGATCGATTAAGGTCTACCTGTGTAGCAGCTCCTTTTGTAAACAGGCGCTGCTGTCGTTCGTATTCATCCCTGGCCTGGTCATAGATCGCTTTAGCACGGTTTTTGCCGCTGTTTACAATGGTTATGTCCTCAGGACGGTAACCTTTGGCAGCCTCACGATAGCGGGACTCGGCGGCGGCAACGGCTGATCGTGCCTGTCGGAGTTGTGCCTCAGCCTTAGACTTTTCAAATTCAAGCAGTAGCTGTCCCTTGTGTATTTCAGCCCCTTCTTCAACCATAACGCTTGCAATTGTTCCTTTGACCTGGCTGCTCAACTCTACATCCTCAGCTGCTTCAACGACGCCTCTGGCGGTTATGCCTGCTTGCTTGTTAGTGAAGGCAGTAGTGGTGGGGGGATTTGCAGACTGTTTTTCGACAAGCTTAGGACCTACTACGGCAAGTAGTGCAGCCAGAATAATCAGGGCCCCAATGATTATTATTCCGAAACGGCTGTTTTTCATGAGTTACCCCGTTTTTCTCTGCGTATTCTTCCGTCTTCCATGTAAAGAACCCGGTCGAAAAGGTCTTCGATGCGGTTGTCATGGGTAGCGACAACCACGCAGCGGCGCTGGGCAGAAGCCATTTCTCTCAATAACTCCATAACCTTTCTGCCGTTGCTGTGATCCAGGTTGCCGGTAGGTTCATCAGCCAGCACTATAGGTGAGTCTGCTGCCAATGCTCTGGCTACGGCCACCCTCTGCCGTTGTCCGCCACTCAAGTCTCTGGGAAGGAAGTTGAGCCGATCAGCCAGGCCAACTTCATTCATTATGTATTTAGTTCGTTGGTCCGCATCCTTACCGATGATTCCCTTCATCTTTAATCCCAAAATGACATTCTCATAAGCGGTGAGAGCGGGAAAAAGATTGAATCCCTGGAATATGAATGAAATGTAACGTTTCCGAATGCTGGGGAGCTGAGATTCTTCAAGTCCGCCGACTTCATTGCCATAGATGGTGAGTGAACCGGAAGTGGAGCGAAGGATGCATCCAAGGATTGAAAGAAGAGTTGTTTTGCCGCTACCAGATGGACCAAAAAGGCCAACGACTTCACCTTCCTTTAGCGTTACGTCCACTTGCTCCAGGGCGGTTACTTCAATCTTCCCTTCTCGATAGATTTTGGACAGTTCTTTTGTGATAATCGGTTCTGCCACACTACCCCCGGAACAGAATGGCTGGATCAATCTTCTTGATTCTGCGGACTGATACAAACGCTGCAGAAAGGCACATGAGAAGTGTAAGGCCGAGCACCAGAAAATTAACCCATCCGCGCACTACCATGACCATACCGCCAAGTTCATACACTTTAACGGTGGCGATTGTAATAATAAGGCTCACTATGTATCCCAGCATGGCGTTGATCATTGCCTGGGAGAAAATGATTTTGTAGATATCCATATTGCTGGCTCCCAAAGCTTTCAGGGTGCCGAACTCTTTGATATGCTCCATCGTAGAATTGTAGATTGTTTGACCGACAATCAGCATTCCGACCAGAAAACTTATCACAATTGTCAGCATGAATGAAAAGCCTACACCCGTTTCTATGGCCCAGTATTTGCGAGTTTTCATGCTAAAATCCGCTGCTGAGAAAACGTCGACACCTTTTAGGCGACTTCTAAGCCTTGTTATTACCTGCTCTGGCGATGCACCTTGCTTGACCTTTGCAACTACGAAAACTGTACTGTCGGAACCCATGTAAGTTACCAATCGCTGGGCAAGCTCAAATGAGGTAAACAAAATCGGAGCAGTTGTAAAAGATTTTACACCCCTTGAAAGGCCTATTATCTCGAGTCGATGCGAAAGAACATCCCGATGATCTCCAACCTGAATTTTTCCAAGTCGTTTCATTGCAGATTCATCTACTATGGCAAAATTTCCGTTTTTTAATCGGCGGGGATCACCTTCCATCATGTCCCATGGTCCCCCTATACCGGTATCGGGATTGAATCCAACAACTTCAACCTGTTCAGTTCCCCCTTCTTTTTGACGTATTATCCCCCAGGCGACAATCAGCTTTTCTGCTGACAGGATGTCAGGATCAGCGATGGTGTGATTGTAAATATATTCTGGAAAAGGTTGGGAAAAATCGAAGTTTTTACTGTTTTTGGATGTAACCCAGATGTCTCCTGGAGTATGGTCAATTATTACAGATGAAGTTTCCATCAAGCCGAGAAATATCCCAAGCTGGTTGAAAATAAGGCCGACAGCGAATACAACGCCCAGAAGTGTTATCAGTGAGCGTACCTTGTCGTACATTAGAATGCGTAGGGCAACGTAAAACATTTGATTACTATACCATAAAAGTAAGTACGTTAAACTGAATAGTGAACAGTTCAGTAATAAATGTGTTACAAGCTGAACTTGCCGGGAAATTAGAAAAAAATTTAGCTCATTAATTGATTTAGCAGGGAGTGCTATAAAACAAATTATATGGTTTTTAAGATGGCAAGGTGCATGCTTCTGATAGTGAAATGATAAAGTGCAGGGGGGCTCCAAGTCTTATTTAGAGCCCCCTTAATACTGCTAATTGATAAAGCGTAGTGAAGGATACTGATGATCTTCACCGTCCAGCAGTCTTCCGTTATCAGTAATGATCTCCCAAACATCTATGCGTTCTTTATGGACTCTGTCCAGCAGTTTATGCATATTGGAGTAACACGGTTGGCGCATGCCGTGATAGTCAACCATTGGTCCGATGGGTGAAAAATAGATGCCGAAGCGAGCCAACAGGCGTAACAGTGTGGGTTCCATGACCGCAAACCACTCGGAAACTCCATGCTCTACGCTCATCCGTACGATACCATTCATCAGTCCCAGTGTGATGTTCGGCATGGATGCCTGATTTTCGCTGCGAGGATCAATGCGTTGTCGGGACTGGTGACTGTCAGTTGCCCTGCGGCTGAATTCCTTTGAAACTGCAAACCGTGAAATTTCGGCTGATCGTGCTGAATGTAAGAGCTTATGGCTACGAAGCATCGGGTGACTGCAGACTCCTTGAATCGGAAAGCTTTTTTCAAAGCCATCCGGATTCGGCAGAATCAATCTTACAGTTGCGGTTACTGCTCGAGTGGGACGATCAATGATAACGGAATGGACGGAGCGGGCATCAAACTCATCTATCTCCTGTTCCAGTGGGTGGGCATCCGGGTTTTCGAAGTTTCTTTCTTTGCAGTAAACCTGGTAGCGCAATTTATAGGCCTGTTCCTGCAGTGCTAGTGTGTCGGCAGTAATTACAGCATACCTGCTATTAAAGCTGTCCTGCATTTCAAGATTACTCACGACTGGCGTTCTGCGCTCCAAATTCATCATCGTTTTGGACATAACGATTACCTCCGTCTTTCTTTTGTAAGACAAATTGTTTTGCACTTTTCCGTTGGCTTGATTGCCATTCAGAAAACGCAAAAACCGGGTGCCTTATATCTGTTTAGATATTTCGGCGACCCGGCTGTCTCGTTAAGACCCGTAGGCTTTCCGTCCCATCCTTACGAATGGTTTAGTATTCTCGACTATCATTTTATGTTTAATAGCGGCCTTTATATACTGAAGTGTATCTGGAATCAAGTGATTTTATACTTTTTTTTATTGGGACCCCAAAATCCCTCAGAACCGCCTTTCTTCGCTATTCATTTGGGTAGTTGGTGGTGAATATACTGTTTTTTGAGTTTTTAATCCTTTTCGACGAAGCATTGGTAAAGATTGTTATTGATCCTGGAAAAGTTATCCATAATTTCCTGAATACAGCAAATGTAGGGTGTCCTTAATCCGTGATACTCAATTCCTGGTCCAACCTGAATAAAGCAAATACCAATTCTGTTTAGCAAAAGAAAAAGACCTTTGGCCATGACTGCGTAGAGATGGGTCAGTCCTCTCTCCAGGCTTTCATGATAAATGCAGCGGTATAAACCGATAACTATCTGGTTTTCATTCTTTCGCTTTTCCTTAAAAGGATTGTTTACATTGTTAGTTTGCGGATCCTCATGCTTGTAAATGGAATCGTCGCCAGCTCTTTTACGAAATTCCTTGGAAACCGCCAAACGTGAAATTTCACCCCAGAGCGCTTTGTCGGATTTCAAAATATCTTCGTTTATGCAACAATGTTCTTCAATTGGGAAACCTGACTCGGATTGTAAAATTATTCGTGTAGTTCCAATCAGTTTTTGGTCCTCTTTTCTTATCGCAGCAAAATGGACCGAATGTGCGTCGAACTCATCCCGCTCGATTCCTCCGGGGTGATCCTCAGGTCGCTCAAATCCCCACTCATCACAATAGACCTTGTAGCGCAGTTTGTAGACTTCTTCAAGTAACGGGTCGTTATGTGATAACTTTTTAAATTCAAACATTGGTTCCTCCAGAGGCCTGGATATCAAATGTATATGGATGACCGAGCTCAACTCGTCATACTGTTTAAGTGTAACACCACAAATTACTTTAAAAGTCAATCTGTATGTATAAGCCAACTTGCTGATACTGCGGTAAAATCATCAAATGGCCGACATTATTTTGATAAAATTTCATTCATTTTTACCAAAATTGCCACTTACCTGTTGTAATTACATATATAGCAAGGGCCAGGTTGGTGACGGCGTGGGCCAGTACGCACTGGGTCAGGCTACGGGTTTTGTAGAGAATCAGGTTGTACACGACTCCAGCCATGACACCGGCGTAGATGTAGTTGTGCTCGGCTCCGAACAATGCGATGGTCAGAAGGAAGGAGGCCCAGGTGAATGTTCCAATCGGAACTTTAATGAAATTGTTGTCGATGATATAGCGGATCAGGAATGAACGCCAGAAAAGCTCTTCCATCAGCGGCACAACCAGTACCGCTCCGGCAATCCTGAAAAATGTCATGACAATCTGTACAGTCTTGTTCGTGAATAATGCCGGGTTGAACCCGGTTGGCGTCGCGGATGTTCCCAATGTCCAGTCCATCTGGATCCAGAGTGCGAATACCAGCACACCCACACAAAAAACTGCCAGGGTTGTCGGTATTGTTGACAGTTCTTTAAAGCTTATTTCGTTATATACTTTCCTGTACCTATAAAGCAGACAGCCGACAACAACGGTTTTTACAGGATAAATATAATATAGCGCTGTTGGATCCAGTCCGATGAAACCGTGCTCAATTAGAGTGCGCAATAACTCGCCAACGCCAATGAACGCCATGAAAACAGCAAAGGGAAGGACGCGGGGCAGGGTTGGTTTCATTTAGTCATTACCGTCCGTGTTGTGGGTGATATGAAAACTATTGGCGAAACTAAATAAAAATTAAAATAAAGTCTATCTAAATGTTGGTAACTTTGTTCAGCGGATAATGAACGGAGGTACAACTTGCTCAGGATTTGGTAGCATGGTATAGATCTGAATCTATCAGATAAATTATCCCGTCAGGAGTCGATTATGGGTATAACGGTAAGATTCGGAATTTCGCTTGACGAAAAACTGTTGCAGAATTTTGATCAGCTGATCGAGCAGAAAAGCTACCTGAACCGATCTGAGGCGATCAGAGACTTGATCCGGGCTTCACTGATCGAAGAACGCTGCGGCTCGGAAAATCAGGAGGCGGTCGGTACGGTTACTCTGGTTTACAACCATCATGTCCGAGACCTGTCCGACAAACTGACGGAACACCAGCATGGCTATCACGACCAGATAATCTCTGCCCTGCACGTCCATTTGGATGCTCATAACTGTTTGGAGGTCCTTGTTATTAGAGGTACGGTGCAAGTTATCAAGCAGATTGCATATGAGTTGATCGGCGTCAAAGGGGTTAAACATGGCAAGCTGGTTATGACGACCACCGGTGAGGATTTGTGATAGATTGATGGGATACCGGAAATGGGCGCATGCAATGCGCCCCTACGTGCTTCTTTGCCGGAAAAAATGCTGGCTGAGGCGATCAGTGCGAAGCCCTGCAGGATCGAGACCTTTCCGTAAAGAAAAACGCCGGCTGCCGTTGCCGCGATCCCACTAGACTGGGCCAGTGAGCCGCCGATAAACATTCCGATCACGACCAGTCCGGCATCAGCATCACCTTCTCCAGCCTTGATCAACTGCCGGAAGGGGCACCCCCCGATGATAACCGAAATCCACCCCACCAGTCCCATTTCCAGAAAGCTCCACAAGTAATCCAGATGTGCCCCCGGCTGTCCGTACAGGCCGGGATGAAAACGGCCGGTGGCAAGGCTGAAGATCAGTGATACGCTGATAAAGGCCAGCAATCCCCTTGCCGCCGAGATTTTGAAACCTATCAGAAGGTTGTCGTTGATGCTGCCGTTGATGCGGAAACGGCTGCGTTGCACTGCCTTTGGTCGAAAAGAGCAGAAAGCCGGGACGGGCAATGAAAAAGATCAACAGCAGGAATAGTGCCGGAATAAGATGGCAAAAAAAAAGAAATAACCGTACAAGGAAAATCAATTGGCTGTTCACTACATCGGATGCTCGTGTCAAGCTGACGCGACTTTATCCGAACTTATAAATGTTACGTGGTACTAGATCTTTTAGGGTTATTTTCAGGCTCGCTGTTTTAGAACGCTCGAACGGTGATAATGCCCAGCCAGGTGAACAATAGGCAGGCCAATACACTCACTGCAATATTTGCAAAAGCAAAAACCAGTTGGCCCTCATCCAATAATTTAAATGTTTCATAGCTGAAGGTCGAAAAGGTAGTTAAACCGCCCATAAAACCTACTGTCAGGCCAATACGCAGAGAGTCGGGAATGACAGTGCTACGCATGCCCAGCTCCATGATAAAACCTATCAGGTAAGCACCAGTGATATTGACTGCCAGGGTGCCATATGGGAACGCTCTTCCAAGCAGACTGTAAATCCAGCCTGAAAGGTAATAGCGGGTAAGTCCTCCACCGGCGCAGAACAGGGCGATTGTTGCGGCCGTCTTCATGTTGGGCATCCTCCAAGAGTAACAATGGTTGGTACTGGTACAATGTCAAATTTAATCTGACGCGATTTTGCTACTTGCAATAACTTCCAGACAGCCGGCATCATCATTCCTGCCAATATTGTGATGATAGCCATAACTACCATAACCTCAATCAGTGTAAAGGCTTTTTCTCTCATCGAATTTTTACCTGTCCTACAGACTTGTAGATCGGCAGGAAAACCGACAACAGCAGTAACAATACCATGCCGCCCAGAACTACCATGGTAAGTGGTTCGGCGTAGGCAAAAACCTTCTTGATGGTTTCCGGTACTTCCTTGTCAAGTATGTCGCTGGCTCGGCCCAGAGTCTCCTTCATGGTGCCGGTCTTCTCAGCAATCGACAACATGTCAACCACCAAAGGCCGGATTAACCCGGTTTACCGCATGGCATCCGAAATACTCTCACCGTTTACAATGACTCTGGCAATGGACGACATTTTTGCTGCGATGATTCTGTTACTGATGACGTCCGCGTCGATTGTGAAGGTTTTATCAGCAGTTATGCCGGAGGCGTGCAAGGTGGCGACAATTTTGAAGTAACGGGACATATTGATCTTGATGATCAGCATTACGACCAGTGGCAGCCTCAGCAACAGTCTGTCTTTGGTCATGTTGTCGATGCGTTTTTTTGGGGGCATTTGTCCTTGTTCCGTTAAGCCCAGGTTGCAATGGTTTGACCCGGGATTGTCAAGTATATTGAACTTTTGGGTTGTTGAGAAGTTGAGGCTTATAACCTGCTAATTATGCTTTCATGTTTCTGCCATAGTCGTTCATGAAATGAACAAACTGCTTGCGTTATTCTTTTCTCCTGTACTATTGTTCAAAATATGAACGATCTGATCGAAAAACCGCTAGATTCGTCCCGCTCTCTCCAGCTTCTGTCCGAGATCAGCGGCGAAGAGCCGCTTTCACAACGTGAACTCTCCCGTCGTCTCGGCATTGCTGTCGGCCTGGTCAATTCCTATCTGAAAAACCTGGTCTCAAAAGGGTTCGTACGGGTTAAAAACTTTCCCAGCAACCGTTACGCCTATCTGCTTACTCCTCAGGGGTTGGCCGAAAAAAGCAGGCTGGCCTACCAGCATCTCAGCTATTTTACCAGCCTCTACACTGTTGCCAGGCAAGATTATCGTGATCTGTTCCGTCAACTGGAGGAATTCGGCGTGCATGAAGTAGTTTTCTGCGGGGTGGATGAAGTTGCAGAAGTGGCCTATCTGTCGCTTAGGGAAACCGGTCTTGAATTGGTGGCCGTTATGGATGATGGACATCAGGGCAGTCACTTCTTTGGAGTTCCGGTTGTGTCTTTGGTGGATGGAATACGTTCGGCGAACGTTCCGCTGATCATCACCTCGCTCAAACGGCGGGATGAACTTAAACAGCTACTCCTTGGTCTGGGCGTGGCAGGTGACATGATTCGGGTTGCTGGTGCTTCAGAGTAAATTCTCAAATTTTAAAAAGTTACATTTAAACCGTTGACAATGTTTTAATAGTGCCAGGATATCAATGACGTTAGCCAATAAGACAATCAAAAACGCGCTATCAGGAATTATCGGCTTTGCCTGGCCGATACTGCTTGCTCTCGTCAGTATGCCGTATATCGTGCATAAAATGGGAAATGATGTCTACGGGGTACTGGTGCTGGTTATCTCGGTCCTCGGTTTTTTTGCCTTTCTCGATCTGGGTGTAACAAACGCCTCGATCAAGTATATCTCGGAAGCTTATGTGCGTGATGATATCGATGAAATCGGTAAGATTATAGGTTCATCGTTGCTGCTCTATCTGATAACCGGAATCGGCGGTGGCCTGGTTATCATTGTGATTACCAACAGCATGGTTCAACGGATTCTCGACATTCCTCCCGCATATCACACCGATTCTATCTTTGCCTTTCGTCTCGCGGCATTTGGTTTTGTTCTGAACATGATTCTCGGGGTGTTTTCAGCCATCCCCAAGGCTCTGCAGCGCTATGATATCTCCACCAGGATTAATGTTTCGGTCAGCAGTCTGCTTACATTTACTACCATTGTCCTGCTGTATTTTGGATACGGGTTACGCGAAGTTGTAATTGCCAACTTTTTCTCAAGCCTGGTCAGCCTTGGTTTGTATATAACGGTGGTAAAAAAAATGCTTCCGACTGTTGTGCTACGCTTCAGTATTGATTCTGCCACACTCAAAAAACTTTTTACCTTTGGCGCCTTTTCATTGTTGGTGATGATATCCACAACGACACAGTTTCAGCTGGACAGAATTTTGATCGGCACGTATTCAGGATCAGCCCAGGTTGCCTATTATGCAGTTCCAGCCAGCATTGCATTCAGGATTCACGGTTTTGTCGCAAACATCATGGGTGTCGTATTTCCATTGTGCAGCGAACTGCATGCTACCGGTCAGAAGTTGAAGCTGCGCGAGCTTTATCTTAAGGCCAGCAAATATGCGTTTATAGTCGCCATATCAATTACTACTCCGTTGGTTGTACTTTCCGGTCAGGTTATGAAGTATTGGATGGGAAACGAATATGCACTCAAAGGCAGTCTGGTGCTGATACTGCTGACGATCTCCTCCTTTTTTGTCTCGCTTTCGATCATCCCGGCCCTCCTTCTTGACGGCATCGGTAAGCCACGGGTAAACGCCTTTTTCTCGGTACTTTCCGCACTTCTGAACATCCTGCTCTGTATTCTGTTGATTCCCCGTTACGGGGTTACCGGGGCGGCACTGGCAAATCTTGCGAACTTTGTATTGGTCGTACTGTATCTTGTGACGGTGGATATGCGGATTCTGCACATAGGCCTGTTCAGTTTCGTCACGGAAATATGGTCACGTCCGCTTGCCGCGGCGCTTGTACAGGGATTGGCAACCACTATTATAATTGCGCCGTTCATTTCGGGCATAGGAACCCTGATAACAGGGTTGGCGGCATCAGTCGGAGTATTTTACATCTGCTCAGTTATGTTTAAGGCCATCAATGATGATGATCTGGAACTTTTTAGAGGTTTTGTCCGAAGCAGAATCAAGTAAACACTATTGCTGAATCACCTGAAGCCCCTGTAACAGCACACAAATAATATAAAACCCTCAGTTTGAAGACAAAAAAAGGAATATTCGTGAAAATTGCTACGTTTGTTTACAAACAGTACATATCTTCCTATGGATGCGCAAAGATGTTCTGGGGAGGCATCAGAAAACAGCTTGTCCGTTTCATGGGAGATCCGTCATGTACGATGACCGTACACGGGAAAGCCCTTGATTTGCCCCTGTCCCATGCTTTACCAGCTTATCTCGCTGAACTTCCCTTCTACGACACCCTTCCTGGAAGGTTAAGTGATTTCTTGTTCCATAAAGAGGGACGGTTAAAGTGTATAGACGTGGGTGCAAATATCGGTGATTCCATCGCGGCATTTTCAAGGCATGAAACTGACATGTTTCTGGCAATTGAACCAAATCCGCATTTCAGCAGATATTTGCGTCAGAATTTCAGTTCAAACGAAAATATACGGATATTGGAGAAAATTTGTTCTTCTTCCAGCAAGACAGGAATCTACGAAATCAGCGAAGTCTCCGGCACCGCTTCCATAACCAGGACCGGAAAAGGCGCTCAAATGTCCGTTGAAACATTGGACAGCATCGTCATGGACTATCCGGAGTTTTCAGACTTTAATATGCTTAAGATAGATACTGATGGTCATGATTTCGAAGTGATCGATGGTGCCAGAGAAACAATAATTAAGAATAAACCGGCTATTTTTTTCGAATGTGAAGTCTTTTCAGACGGACATTACTCAGATAAGCTGCTTGAGACGCTGAGTTTTCTGGAAGATGCCGGATATTCCTCATTTGTTGTTTACGATAACCACGGATATCTTGTCGGCTCATACTCTCTGGATGATTTTAGTCCGTTGAAAAAACTGCTTTTTTATCAATTGATTCAAAACTTTTTTTACTTTGATCTTCTTGTAATGAAAGAAGAGGACATTGTTTCTTTCATTGCGTCAGAACATTCATTCTTCATTCAAAACATGCCGAATGATGCATTACGAAGCTCGGCTGCAACCGTTTCAAGGTCCTAACGTTTTTGAAATACCGTATAAATTGATCCGGTTCGGCATTACGGAAATTTATGCCAGGAGCTTTTGAACAGGCTCCAATGGTAAATAACCAGCTGAATATGAAGAGCATGTACTTGCGCAACTGCATTTGAGAATGGGTGATAAATTGAAAATCCTTTACGACCATCAAATATTTTCTTTGCAGCGCTATGGCGGCGTATCCCGCTATTTCAGCGAGTTGTCATCGCGTATCAATGCCGATCTGGCGGTGCTTGTGACCGAAAACGAATATCTTTCGACCATGCCGTTCTATCGCGGAATGGCACTTGACGGCAGCCGGCGGTTTCCCGGTAAAACGTCGCTAATCAATTCCATTAATTCAAGCTGGGCCAGGATGAAGCTTGTCGGTCGTGGATTCGATCTTTTTCATCCCACCTATTATGATCCTTATTTTATAGGCTATCTCAGGCAGCGACCCTACGTGCTGACTGTCTATGACATGGCCCACGAGGTGCATCCGGATTGTTTTTCGGCAAATGACCGTACGACTGTCTGGAAACGGGCGCTGGTTAGTCGCGCGTCCAGGATCATAGCCATCTCGGAATTTACCAGGCAGGAGTTGATGCGCCTCTATGGGCTTGACGGAACCAATATTGACGTAGTACACCTCGCAAGTTCGTTCCGGCTGAAGCGGGGGGGGGCATCCTGCGAAAAAGCCAATTCCCTTGGTGACTACATCCTGTATGTGGGCACCAGGAGCCGATACAAAAACTTTGATCTGTTTATCCGGGCAATGGCTCCGTTGATCAGGCGTAATACGGGCTTGAGGATCGTCTGTGCCGGCGGGGGGGCTTTTAATCCCGGCGAGTTGGCCCTGATTGAATTACTGCAGCTGTCGGGCCGCATGCTTCAGATGAGCGTTTCCGATGATGAACTTGCCAATCTTTATGCCGGCGCCAAGGTTTTCGTGTTTCCCTCGCTTTATGAAGGTTTTGGTATTCCTGTGCTGGAGGCTTTTTCGTGCGGTTGTCCGGTAATTATCAGCAACACCGGTTCGCTGCCCGAGGTGGCTGGCGATTCCGGAATAGTGGCGGATGCCGGTGATGAATCAGCGCTTCGAGAATCCGTAGAACAGGTGCTGAATGATCATGAATTGCAGGAGAAACTGATCGAAAAGGGCTATAAACGTGCGGCTCATTTTTCCTGGGACCGGGTAGCCCGGGAGACCGTAAGGGTTTACGGTAGTATCCTGTGATCAATAAGGACAAAACAACAGAATGAAAATAAACATTTTTATTAGGTTGCTGGATAAAATACTGCAAAGACTGGGACTGGTTCGTGACGTGCTTTCGCTTGCGGCTGTTCTGGACCGCTGCTATCAGCGCGGTACGCGAGTCAATAGCGTTATTGATGTGGGTGCTTCCAATGGCTGCTGGTCAAGGCGGGTTGTAAAGCGCTTTCCACAGGCCTCTTTCCTGATGGTGGAAGCTCGACAGGAGCATGAAACCGGGCTTAAAAAAACCATCCACAACTATCCAAACTTCGACTACGTCATAGCGGCCGCCGGCAATCGGGTTGGCTCGATTTATTTCGATGCGACAAAGTTGTTCGGTGGTTTGGCATCCGATACCCCTTTTGAGCAGAACTGCATAAAAGTGCCGGTAACCATGATTGACACGCTGGTGCAGGAAAAGGGGCTTAAACCGCCTTTTCTGATTAAACTGGACACCCACGGTTTCGAAACCCCGATCCTGGAAGGCGCCCGTCAAACGCTGTCGCAGAGCAGCCTGGTTATTCTGGAGACCTATAATTTTACCATAGCCGATCAGAGCCTTCGTTTTTATGAGATGTGTGACCATATGGAACAATACGGTCTGCGCTGCGTGGATATCTGTGAGCCGATGCACCGGCCTGGGGATGGTGCTTTCTGGCAGATCGATATCGTCTTTGCACCTGACGCCGACAAGGTCTTTGCCTCCAACAGCTATGAATGACAGATCCGGTATTTTTCCATGGATCACTGTGATCACCGTAGCTTATAACGATGCGGCCAACCTGGCGGCCACGATTGCAAGCATTGCTGCGCTCGATTATCCGAATCTGGAATATCGCGTGGTGGACGGTGGTTCCTGCGACGGCACAGCCGAACTCCTCAGGCACCATGAAAAAACAGTGGTCAAGTCCTGGAGCAGCGAGCCTGACAACGGTATCTATGACGCGATGAACAAAGGGTGGCGGGCTGCCCGCGAGGATAGCTGGATCCTGTTTCTCGGTGCCGGCGACCGGCTGCTGTCACTGCCGGCAGACCTGACCGGCTTACAGGGTCGTGAAGTGTTTTTCGGACAGGTTATGATCGGTGAACGCCGTTTCCCGGCTTCGGCTGACTGGCGTCTAAAATGTGGTAACACACTGCACCACCAGGCCCTGCTGGTGCCGAAATGCCTGCATCCCGAGCCCCCCTTCGATACTCGGTTCAGAATGTATGCCGACTTCGACTTCAATCAGCGTTTGCTGAAAGATGGCGTTACCTTCCTGTATGCGGAAAATTTAGTTGCATCGGCATTGCCGGGCGGACTCAGCAGCCGCAAGGATTACCGCGAAATGTTGCAGGTGGTATCGAAAAATTTTGGAAGGAGGGGAGTGTTGAGGGCTTTACTGAACCTTCCGTTCAGCAGATTGCTCAGGAGCTTTTCAAAGGAGGGGCTGTCATGAAGATTGTCATGCTGGCGCCCTTCGGAATCCGCCCCAAGGGAACCGTCGCGGCCCGGATGCTGCCGCTGGCGGTTGAACTTTCGCGGTTTGGGCATGAGCTGGTCATCGTGGCTCCTCCTTACACAAATCCTGAGGATTCGGGTCGGGACGAACTGGTGGCCGGCATCAGGCTCCGCAACGTACTGTTGCCGCGATTCAGTTTCGCTGCCATGGCAGCTCCGCTGCTGGCCTGGCGGTTGTATCACGCCGTACTGCAGGAACACCCCGATCTGGTTCACCTATTCAAACCTAAAGGTTACGGTGGTTTGGCCGCCCAGATGCTGGCCAGGTTCCATCCTGAGCTGCCGCTGTTTGTTGATACGGATGACTGGGAAGGGAAGGGTGGCATGAATGACCTGCAGCGCTATTCCGGTCCCGAACGGTTACTGTTCAATTATCAGGAAAGCCACATCCCCCGGTTGGCAAGTGGAGTTACTGCGGCCAGCAAGACTCTCTTGGAACGGATGGCTGGTTTCGGCGTTCCGGAGGACCTGCTTATGTATCTGCCCAACTGCGTTGCTACGCCGCCGTCCGGAGATGGCGGCCGGGTACGGCGAAAGCTGGGCATTGCCGATGACCAGCCGGTTGTGCTCCTGTATACCCGCTTTTTCGAGTTCGATCAGGATCGTTTGGCCTGGCTCTGCGCGGAACTTGTGCGCAAGTCCATTGGAATCAGCATTCTGGTGGTTGGTAAAGGCCGGCACGGCGAGGAACAGCACTTGATACGGGCAGCGGAACGGGATGGATTTGCCGGTTCCCTGATCATGGCGGGCTGGCTTGAACCAGTGGAAATCCCCGATTACCTGGCTGCCGGTGATGTTGCCATTTACCCCTTTGCCGATACCGCGGTCAACCGTGCCAAGTGCCCCGCCAAATTGACCGAACTGTTGTGTGCCGGTCTGCCGGTTGTAGCTCACCGGGTCGGCATGATTGCCGAATATATCAAGGATGGTGTTTCAGGTCTACTCTGCAGTCCCGGCGACTGGCAAGCCATGGCCGACAACGTTCAGAACCTGTTGGCAGATGATCTGCGGCGGCAGGAGCTGGGGAGGCAGGCCAGGGAATGCATCCAGCGTGATTTCTCCTGGCCGGAGTTTGCAAACCGCCTGGAGGGTCTGTACCGGGCGCGGTCAGCTCCATCCGGTATGTGAAGGATCAAAATATGAAAATATCGATTATAACTCCCTGCCGCAATGCTGAACGCTTTATTGCCGAAACCATTGAAAGCGTCATTTCCCAACGCGGCGACTTTGAGCTGGAATACCTCATCATTGACGGCGCATCCAGCGACCGCACACTTGCGATTGCAAATTCATATCGTGAACGTCTGGAATCCGGCCATATTCAGGTGGCATGTCGCGGGGTGAACATGCAGGTTCTGTCCGAGCCTGACAGCGGCATGTACGACGCACTAGCCAAAGGATTCGGCCTCATCTCGGGTGAGGTGGTCGCCTATCTCAACGCTGATGATATCTACTTTCCCAACGCTCTTTCTGCCGTTGCCGCTGTTTTTGATGCTCATCCCGAAGTCAGCTGGGCCACTGCCATGTGTACCGTGCTTAACGAGTCCGGGCAGGTCACCAGCACCATTCTGCCGCTGGCATACAGCCGTGATTTGATCGGTAGCGGAGTTTACGGTACCATTCACATCAATACCATTCAGCAGGAATCAACTTTCTGGCGATCTGCTCTGCTGACCGTGCTGGATGCGGAGAAGCTGGGCCGCTTCAAACTGGCTGGTGATTTCTTTCTTTGGGATTGCTTTGCCCGCCAGAGCGAGCTATGGATCATTCAATCCTGCCTGGGCGGCTTCAGGAGCCATGCCGGGCAGCTCTCGCGCCAGAATGTTGCTTATCGGCAGGAAATGAATTCAATTGCCCGTGCTGCGGGTCCCGTCCAGCGGCTGCGAGCTTTTCTGCAGTTGCTGGGAACCTATTTTCTGCCGGATCGCCTTAAACGCAGCCTGAACCGGCGCATACTGCATTACACCGCCGGCCGCTGGGTATGACCTTTACTAACTTCCACTGGATATTACGGAAATCTCCATGACTTCTGAACGAAAAAAAGACCTGTTGGCTTACGGCCTGCTTCTGGTACTGCTTCTGGTGCTGTTCTCAAAAATCCTCTTTACGGACAAGATCATCCGTGCCCCGGATATCATTAATGAATTTTACTGGGGCATCAAGGATCTTCATGCCACTCCACTGAAAGATTTGTTCAGTTTGAGCAGCCTGTCGCCGGACTGGAACATCTATATCAACAGTGGCCTTTCCAATGAAGGGGGCTTTGCATCGTTGCAGTTCCTGTTCTGGAGAACCCTGCTGTTTCATATTGTCCCGCCGCCGGCCAATGTGGCCTGGTTCGTCGTGCTGCACCTGTTTGCGGGGGCTGCCGGAGTTTACTGCTGTTGCCGTCTGGTTGGCACCAGCCGTCCGGCGGCTTTTCTGGGCGGACTGGTGTTTGCTCTGGCACCTGAAATTGCTACCTTGATCAATGCCGGGCATGTGATGAAAATCGCAACGATTGCCTACGCACCCTGGGCTTTTTATTTTCTGGAAAAGGGGTTCAGTACCCGGCGGATCATATTCTTCATGGCGACCGGCTTTATATTGGCCTTCCAGTTTTTTAATACCCACTGGCAGATTGCCTACTATACCTGCCTAAGCGTCGGAGCCTACGGCGTTCTGCGCACAATGGGAATGATGGTGGGCGAAACTAAAGGCAACACCGGCCAGGTATGGCGCATGTTGGGTTTGAATCTGGTGGTTCTGGCCTTCTTCCTCAGTACTGTGGCGATTTCGCTGGCTCCGTTGGCTAATTGGTCGACCGATACAACCCGCGGAGCACAGAGCGGCGCCAATCAGGGCAAGGGTGGGCTGGATCGGGAGGAAGCGATGCAGTGGTCAATGCCGCCTGAGGAACTGGCCGCTTTTATCGTTCCGGGCATGTTCGGCATGTCGCGCCAGGAGGCGGGTGAAAACCCGCCCAGCAATGATTCATATTACTGGGGGCGAATGGTTTTCACCCAGACCTTGAGCTATATGGGGCTGTTGCCCTGGCTGCTGCTGCCATTGCCATTGCTCTTTAAACGGGACAAATACACCTGGCTGGCGTTGGCCGGAATTGTCGTAGCGCTGCTTTTTTCAATGGGCAAGTACACTCCATTTTACAATCTTTTCTATGATTATTTCCCCGGTATCAACCGTTTCCGGGTGCCCAAAATGATAATGTTCATTCCGGTGATCGGATTGGGAGTGCTCACGGCGCGCGGAATTGATCTTCTTATGCATCGCGATGAACTTGACCGGCGGCTGTTTGGACGTTATCTGGCCGGTTTGACGGCGCTGCCGGTTGTACTGTGTCTATCTGCGGGGGCGGCCGTGATTTGGAAACAGACGCTGGTGGACAGTTTTTTCAGGCTGATTTCACAACCTACACGCTATGAGCAGGGGCAATATCTGATTGACCAGCGCTGGAATAATCTGGTGCAGGAACTGCTTATCGCGGCCGGGTTTTCGACAGCGATTGTCATAATAATCTGGGCGTACCGACGCAGGTATCTGGCAGGATGGCTTTTCTGCGGAATGTTGATTGCGCTGTTCATCGGAGACACGGCCCGCGTCAACAACAAGTTCATGTTTCTTGTGCCGGTTCCGGCCAAGGCTAAGGGCAGCTCAACGCCAGCCATGGAGTACATTACGAAAGATTCCAGATACTATAGAACCCTGCCGGCTAACGGGGTTGATCCGATGCAGTTTTCTGCGCACAACATTCCGGTCATGTTTACACCGAATCCGGTGCAGAAACAGCGCTGGCAGGAAATACTGGATATATTCTCATTTAATTCCTCCCTGCCTGACATGCTTAATGTGAAATATGTTGTTTTTTCCGGGGAACAGTATCAGCAGGAACGCGGTCAGCTTTTCGATAAATATGTACCGGTCTTTACCTCAGCTGATGGAGGAGAAGTCGTACTGGAAAACAGGAATGTACTGCCAAAAGCGTGGTTGGTATCTTCAGCCTATGTTGCCGGAAACCGGATGCAAGCACTCCAGATATTGCAGAATCCAGCTTTTGATCCGCGGCAGCTTGCTGTGGTGGAAAGTGCTCCGCCGCTTCCCTTGCTTCCGTCAGGCCAACCTCAGAACGAATCTCCGGGCACTGCGGATGTCACCGATTATCAGGAAAAAAAGATTGATGTGACGATAAATAATAAATTAAACAGTCTGCTCGTGCTGGGCGAGAAATATTATCAGGGTTGGAAGGCGTATGTGGATGGCCAGTCAGTCGAGATTGTTCCGGTAAACCACGTTCTGCGCGGAGTTTATCTTACTCCTGGCAAACACAAGGTAGAATTTCTGTTTGATCCGCTCCCCTTCAAGATCGGCAAGTACCTGACGCTGGGCTCTTTTGTGCTTTTTGCAGGAGTGCTGGTTCGCGAATGGCTGTTCCGCAGAAAAAACGGGAAGAGTAATGAGATGTCCCGAGTAGAATCGAGGGGGTGAGGCATCGGTGCTGACACAGGATGATCTCAAACAGTTTGATCTGCAGCTTTTTCAGCCGAAGCAGGGTTACCGCTATTCGCTGGATGCCCTTCTGCTGGCACGTTTCTGCGCCGGTGTGAAACCGGGCGGCAGCATTATCGACCTGGGAGCCGGTTGCGGCATCATTTCGCTGGTGCTGTCACGGTTCAACCCGGATGCAGATGTTGTGGCGGTGGAAAAAAACCTCGTTATGGCCGAACTTGTGGAAAAGAATATTCAGCACAATGAATTGTCCGGCAGGATTTCAGTACATGCCGAAGACGTTATCAACCTGCGCAAGAACTATCCCGATTCAACCTTTGATCTGGTTGTTTCCAACCCCCCTTACCGGATACCGCAAAGCGGCCGGGTCAGCCCCCATGCGGGGCGGGATGCAGCCCGTCATGAAACAACCGCCGGACTGTCGGACTTCCTCGCCACGGCTAAATATCTGGTAAAGCCGGCTGGCAGAATCTGCTTTATTCATCTGCCGTCGCGTTTGACCGAATTCTTGGCACTGGCAGTTCAAATGAAATTATCTGTGCTTCGACTGCGGATGGTTCACAGCAATGAGGAATCTCCGGCCACGATGTTCATGGCTGAGCTGGCCAAGGGGAGGCGCAGCGCACCGGTTGTGGAACCGCCGCTGTTTGTGCGGGATATGGACGGGGAGTATACGGACGAGGTGTGGCGCTAGAGCGGTGCTGATTCTGCAAATACAAACGGTATGAACCACTAATTAATTTCCCAACCCGAAGCATCTATGGAAAACAGGTTTTTAAACTTGTGGGTCCAGACAACCTCATTTCTGGTGACGGTGAGATGCCATGTCTGCATATCGTTTTCCGGTTTTTTTGATTTGAATCCTTCAGTTGACATCAGGGCCAGACACTTTCCTCCAGCCGGGTCTCGCACCGATTTGTATAGAATCGCTTCAACAACCCCTTTCCGCACAACCCTGCCAAACTGCTGTGTACCGGAATAATCCGTTGGGTGCTCCCAGATTTGCCTGTCTCTGTCGAAAAGCGGCAAAGTGATATCAACCGCTTGAACCCTGATGAGAGTTCTGAACGCGGGTTGCGGCGCCGGGTCGAGACGGTTGAGACCAGCTGAAGCAACAAATAGTTCTTGTGAATGTCGGAGGGGGTGACATGGACGAGGTAAATTAGGTAGCTAAATGTGAAAGTGACGTGAGATCAAAGCAAAAAAGGCGTCCTCAGTCGCGAGGATGCCTTTTTTGCGTGATGTTGCAAGAAAATCAGTTTTTAATCAGCAGGACAAGTTCCATAGTGTCACCATCCACAATGTAAATCGGGAAACTGAGTGCCGTATGCCCGGCAGGTACCGGCAGTCCTGCGGCCGGCGGGTGGATTGTGACCGGTGGATTGATATTTATGACGACGCCCATCTGGGAAGCTTTGGCGGCCACGTTGCCGCAGACCACGTTGACAAATTCCATGACGGTATCTTCGAGAACCTCAACCGGTTCGGTATCCACCGACTCTTCGTGCAAAATTGCTTTTGCCACCGACTTTTGCAGTTCCGCAGAAACGGAGATCAGATAACGCGCTTCCAGATCGCCGCTGAAATTCATGGCAGCCATCATGAAGTTGGCTGGAACAACCTCGGCAATAACGCACTTGCCGGGACGAAACTGCAGATCCAGCACGCGGGTGACCATCTTGTAGGTCAGGTCGGCGGTCATTTCCCAGATTTTGCTGTTGGCAATATTGGCGGGCAGTTCGATTCCGTCTGATATATACTGGGCCTGATCAGCCTTGAAATCGGCCAGATACTGCTGGAGGTTCTCACTGGTGAGAGCACCGACCTGAATCAGCGCTTCCCCGATATACAGATGGGTATTTTTCTGGTGGGTGATGACATCGTTAAGCTGGGTTAGTGTCAAAAGCCCCAACTCCGCCAGCATGTCTCCCAGTTTAATGTCTTTGGACATCTGGGCGTTGTGGGCTCGTTCTATATCGGACTGGGTAATGTATCCCATGGATACGGCCATTTCTCCCAGTTTAAGGTTTTTCTGATCCTGCAGATCTATAGCGCTGACCAATGCGTCTCTGGAAACTATGCCTTGTTCTACTAGAAACTGTCCGAAAAATTTAACCGCCATATCTGCAGCTCCTTGTCGCTATCGGTAATTCAGGTATTTATGCTTTGTGGAATCCGGGTGAAAGATTGAAATGCTTCCGGACTGAATCGGGACAAAGCTGTCTGTCAAAGTTCGCGCAGAATCCTCAGAACGTTATCAGTCTCAAACGGTTTGGAAATGACATTTTTCGCACCAAGTTTCAAAGCCTCGGTGAACTTGTCGCCGACACCTCCCAGTGAAGTCACCATTACGACTTTGACATCCTTGTCCATCACGGACAGGGTTCTCAAGGCGGTCAGGCCATCCATGCCAGGCATGTTCATATCCATGCAGATAATATCCGGATTTTCGGTGTGGTTCAATTTGATAGCTTCGGCACCATTTTTGGCGTGACCAACGCAAACAAAATCACCGGATTCGCCAATAATCTTTTCAAGCTGACGAGTGACAGAAAGACTGTCATCAACTACGAGAACCCTCTTCATTTCCACGTATCCTCCTGTCGAACTGATTGGCTTTACTTGTCGTCAAGTCAGCCAAGATCGATTAGTACAAATCTGTCGGTGAATGTAACTGAAAGGTACTAAAAAGTCAAAAATATGTTTGGCTTTTCATGCGGTATATACTTGTGCTACAGTCAGTCAAATTTATCTACAAGGAGATGTGAAAGATGCAAAAAGATAGTTCATCAGCATGGCTCTTAAAAGGATTCATCTTAGCAGCACTGGTTGCTTGCGGTAGTTTTGCTCAAGCAGATGAAACTGCCAAGGCTGTGGCACCTGCTGCCGTCGCTGCAGCGCCGGAAGCTGCAGCCCAAGGTCCGGTAGCAAAGGTTAACGGGGTTCCCATTGATGCCATAGAATTGCGGCGGGCAAGGAAAGTCATGCTGCGTGGTCAGGAAGTTCCTGCCGGACAACAGGAAGCCGTTGATAAACAGGCGCTTGAACAGCTTGTATCGGCTGAATTGCTGTACCAGGCTGCTGCCAAGGTTGAAGTGAAAGACCTTGACAAGCTGGTTGACGAAAAAGTGACTCAGGGAAAGGCCCGTTTCACCAACGAGAAAGATTTCGAAAAAGCGATCAAGGATCTTGAAATGGATGAGAAGGCCCTGCGTGATTATACCCGCCGGGATCTGCTCATCTCCAAGTATATTGAATCGTCCATCGTGCCCAAAATCAAGGTAACCGAAGAAGATGCCCGTAAATTCTATGACCAGAACCCGGATAAATTCACCCGCGACGAAACGGTAAAAGCCAGCCATATTCTGATCGGTGTGGAGCCTAATGCGTCTGCCGAAGACAAGAAGAAAGCTCGCGAAAAAGCTGAAAAACTGCACAAGGAGCTGGTCGGCGGTGCCGATTTTGCAAAACTGGCTAAAGACAACTCCTCCTGCCCAAGCAGTCAGCAAGGCGGTGATCTTGGCTTCTTCGGCAAGGGTCAGATGGTGCCGTCCTTTGAGAAAGCAGCCTTTGCACTTAAACCGGGTGAAATCAGTGATGTTGTTGAAACCCAGTTCGGTTATCATGTCATCAAGGTGACTGAAAAAAAACCGGCCGATACGGTCGCTTTCAAGGATGCCAAGGCGAAGATCGAAGAGTATCTTAAAGGGCAGAAAATTAATGCCGCAGTTGGAGAATATATCGCTGAAGCCAAAAAAACAGCCAAGATCGAAATCCTGCACAAGTAGGTTTGTGAAACTTCTAAACGATTTTGTTTGAACGGCCATTCCGGTTTTCCGGGTGGCCGTTTTTACAACTGCTTTGTTCGCTTGCACTTTACGCGTAATTCAAGTGACTAACACAAGGCTTTTTATATGGATCAGACATCATCCAAAACAATCCTGATTATTGACGACGAATATTATGTTCGTGATTCGATCGCCGCTTATCTGGAAGACGTGGGTTACCGGGTATTATCAGCAGAAAACGGCCGCCAGGGGTTGGAACTCTTTCGCCGGGAAATGCCGGATATTGTTCTGACCGATCTGCGTATGCCGGTCATGGATGGTTTTGGCGTTGTCAAAACTGTTCATGCTGAAGCACCCTTCCTGCCGATTGTCGTTGTTTCCGGGCTGGGGGCCATAGATGAAGCTGTCCGTGCCCTCAGTCTGGGGGCCTGGGATTATGTCAGCAAACCGATTCTCAGTTTCGAAGAATTGAAAATTACCCTTGAGCGAGTACAGGAGCGTGCCCGGTTGCTCCTGGAGAATCTCGCCTACCAGCAGAATCTTGAAAAGCTTGTCGAAGAGCGAACCCGGCAGGTCCGGTCCTCTCAAAGCCGTCTGATCCAGGCCCACAAGCTGGCCTCGATCGGAATGCTGGCTTCGGGGGTTGCCCACGAAATCAACAATCCCAACAACTACATCGCCTTTAACAGCGATCTCCTGACTGAAATCTGGAACGACGCCCTGCCGGTACTGGCTGCGCATGCTGAT